>DRQV01000212.1 GCA_011371325.1 Thioploca sp. | reverse complement strand
GGAGAAAGTTTACGTTTTTGAGGATTATTAACATATGGAGCAAAAACTACTCCAATTCCAAACATATTAGGAGATGCTTTTAAATCAGTTTTCAGGCGTTGGAGAATATGTTCTTTGCGTAATTTACCGGAACTAATATCATTAGCAATAGTATGAGCAACAGCAGATAATTTGCTTAAAATCCTGTCTATTTGTTGAGCTGCTTGTATCGTTTCTTGTTGAGCATGATTTCTTTCAGATTGAATTTTTTCGGCTTTTTCATCTACATAATCAAATATCAAAAAAACAGTCACTAAAAAACTGATGACACAAGAGAATGATATTATTTCAACAATATGTTTTTTCAACATTTTTAAATAATTAACTTAATATTTTATAATTCTTTTACATTAGTAAAAATAGTAATATCGAAAGGTGGGTATTAATTATGGAAAGTTCTAAAATCAAACTACCTTAGCTCGTAATAAATCGTGCATGTGTAATACACCAATTAGAGTTTTTTGTTTATCTACAACTAATAAGGTAGTAATTTTATGAGTTTGCATTATCGTTAAGGCATCAACGGCTAAACAATCAGCAGTTATAGTTTTACTAGCAATTGTCATGACTTGAGTTACTTTAGTGGTATGAATATCAATCTGTTTATCTAAAGCCCGGCGTAAATCTCCATCAGTAAAAACACCTATCACTTTCAAATCATGATTAATTATGGTTGTCATTCCCATACCTTTGCGAGTAATTTCTTCTAAAGCATCTCGTAAGGTTGCAGTTGCTGAAACAGTTGGCATGGCATCACCAGTACGCATAATATCATCAGTTAATAATAATAATCTTCTGCCTAATTTACCACCTGGATGAGAACGAGCAAAATCTTCGGCTTGAAAGCCTTTAGCTTCCAGTAGTGCAATTGCCAGTGCATCCCCCATTACTAATGTAGCAGTAGTGCTAGAAGTAGGTGCTAATCCTAATGGACAGGCTTCTTTAGCTACACTAATATCAATATTTACAGTGGCTGTTTTAGCTAATGTGGAATTTTTATCGCCAGTCAAAGTTATCAGTGGTATTAATAATCGTTTGATGAGTGGCAAAATTACTAATATTTCTTCGGTTTCTCCAGAATTTGATAAGGCTAACACCACATCTTCAGCCGTAATCATGCCCAAATCACCATGACTAGCTTCACCTGGATGGACAAAAAATGCTGGACTGCCAGTACTAGCTAAAGTAGCGGCAATTTTATTACCTATATGTCCAGATTTACCCATGCCGATTACTACGATCCGTCCTGCACATTGCAACATAAATTTACATGCTTGGACAAAATTGGTATCAATTCTATCTTGCAAAGTTGCAACTGCTTCCATTTCCGTTTGGATTACAGCTAATCCTAAAGAACGTAGTTTATCGGCTTCTTCTGTCATTTAAATGTCTCGCAATAATTCATTTAATCCTACTTTGCTTCTAGTTTTAGCATCTACTTGTTTAACAATTATCGCACAGTATAAACTATATTTACCATCTTTGGAGGGCAAATTACCAGAAACTACTACTGAATAAGGTGGAATATAACCGTAGGTAACTTCGTCAGTGCTACGATTGTAAATTTTGGTGCTTTGACCAATGTAAACGCCCATTGAAATTACTACACCTTCATCAACGATAACACCTTCCACAACTTCTGAACGAGCTCCAATAAAACAATTATCTCCAATTATGGTAGGCCCAGCTTGAATTGGCTCTAAAACTCCACCGATACCTACGCCGCCAGATAAATGAACATTTTTACCAATTTGTGCACAAGAGCCAACAGTTGCCCAAGTGTCAACCATTGTGCCACTATCAACGTAAGCACCGATGTTAACATAAGAGGGCATTAACACTACATTAGGAGCAATGTAAGCACCTTTGCGTACAGTGGCTGGTGGTACAACTCGTATTCCAGATTCAGTAAATTTTTGGGAGTTAAAATCGTTAAATTTGGATTCTACTTTATCATAATAATTGGTAAAATTGCCTTTAATTAAACTATTGTTTTCTAAACGAAATGATAGTAATACGGCTTTTTTAGCCCATTGATTTACTATCCATTTATCTTGTCGTTTTTCTGCAACTCGTAAAGTACCTTTATCAAGTAAATTAAGAGTTTCATTAACAGCTTCTTTGATTTCATTGCTGACATTATTAGGACTAAGTTCAGCCCGATTGTCAAATGCTGATTCAATAATACTTTGTAAATTATTCATTATTTTTAAGAGTATTGGGTAAAATTGTTATTGATTAAATCAACGGTAGACAGAAGCTGTACATATTTTGTGGCAAATTGCTTTAGCTATCCATTGAATTTTTTGTGTAAATTGCTATATCATCCTCAATGACATTCCAATTAGGCCGGTTTTTTTAGTATTGCACAAGTTTATCTATTTCATTCAATGTAATAACATTAAATCCCGCTTTAGCAAATAATTCACTGGTTAAATATCATCTGGAAAAATATTAAGCAATCGTAACGCTTCTGTCATAACATTAGCAAATACTGGGGCTGCTACCTTACCACCATAATATTCATTTTGACGTGGTTCATCTATCAATACTGCCATTACTAAACGGGGATTACTTGCTGGTACAATACCTACAAACAATGCCAAATAATCATTTTCTGAATAGCCTCCAATCACTGGTTTTCGCACTGTTCCGGTTTTACCAGCAACCTTATAACCATTGATCTGAGCTTTTGCTCCAGTACCATCTGGTTGTACCACTTGCATTAAAATATTTAACATCTGTTTAGATATTTTAGGAGATATCACTTTAGTGCTTTCACTGCCTAAGGACTTTACTGGATTTTCCATAGTTTTCTCAAGAAATTTAATTGGCGGTAGAATTCCATCATTACCTAACATAGCGTAAGCTCTAGCCAGTTGTAATAAACTAACTCCAATCCCATAGCCAAAACTGATACTTGCCTGTTGTACTTTATACCATTCACTAAAATGTGATAATCGGCCAGCAACTTCGCCAGGAAAACCACTGCCAGAAATATAACCAAAACCAGATTTGGTCAGAATTTGCCATAAACGTTTAGCAGATAGAGATAGAGCAATCTTACTAGCTCCAACATTGCTAGATTTTTTAATTATAGTGGCTACGTCAATAATACCATAATTATGACTATCCCGAATTGTATATTTACCTAATGATAAACGTCCTGGATTAGTGTTAATTTTAGTATTTGGTGAATATTTACCACTGTTTAAGGCACTAGCTATAGTAAATGGTTTTAGAGTTGAACCTGGTTCAAATATATCAGTAACCACTCGATTTCGGTAATTTTGTATATTATTGCGATTATTTGGATTATAAGTTGGTTGGTTTACCATCGCTAATACTTCACCAGTATTAATATCTAGTATAACCGCAGAACCAGCTCGGGCATTTGAATTAGCTACTGCCTGTTTTAATTCTCGATAAACTAAATATTGCAATCTAATATCAATAGTTAATTTAATATCCTGCCCCATAATTGGAGCAGTTAAATCAATCGGTTCGGCAATTAATTGGCCATTTTTATCTTGAACTATTTGCTTTTTACCAGGCGTTCCTAACAGAAATTTATTTAAAGCTAGTTCTAAACCTTCTTGTCCATAATCATCTATATTGGTAAATCCCACAACATGAGCTGATACCTCACCAGTAGGATAATATCGTTTATATTCCGATTGTAAAAAAACTCCAGGTAATTTTAAGGCTGTTATTTGAGCGGTAATTTTAGGCTCAATATGACGTTTAAGATATACAAATTTCCGTTGCATCCGTTTAGATAAAATATTTTCTAATTCAGAAAGCTTTAAGGACAATAAATTTGCTAATTCTAACCATTTATCTTTTACAGTTATAAATTGAGCAGGATTAACCCAAACCGAATCAACTGGAGTACTAATGGCCAATGGTTTACCATTACGATCCATTAGCATCCCACGATGTGCTACTATTGGGATTGTGCGTAAATGCCTAGCACTACCTTGATATTGTAAAAAATCTGCCCGATTGGTTTGTAGATATACAGCTCGTAGCAATAATATACTAATAATAATTATAAAAAAAATTAAGAGCAATTGCCGTCTTTTCCAATAAATTGGCGTATTAGATTTTCGACGATTTTTAATAATGGCCATTTTAATTTTTTATAAATATAATATCTTCAGGAACCGGTATTATCATATTCAAGCGTTTTTTAGCTATTGTTTCGACACGATTAGGATTGGTTAAAGTTCCTTGTTCTAATTGTAATTGTCCAAGCTCTATATTTAATTTATCTTGTTGATGTTGTAATGTTTGTAATTCTATAAATAGCATTCGGTGTTTATGGCGTACTAAGATTAATTGTATTGCTGATATAAAAACTAAAATCGTTAATAAACTTATGATTACTTTAGTCATTAGCGGAAAAAATTAAAAACCTTATCCTTATCTTGAGTAAGTTCTAGTATAACTCGATTAGTTTCCCGTATTTCTAGCAACCGTTTTTTAGTTCTGCTTGCTAAATCATTATGATAATCGGTTAATTTAATATTTATGATTATAACTGTTTAAGTATGGCGGCACTATCGTCGACGCAAATAATTGCTAACTTATTCACATCTACTTATTTAAGAATAATTACACTATAAAAATGTCCGCTTACAATGGACTACTCTAACAGCCTAGCACAATATTTAACAAATTGGATTATTGATCATATTTACAGGGAATTATATGTAATTCCACAATTTAGTTTCAATTGTCCTGACCATAATATTTGAGCCTGATATTGAGACCAATTAAATGCCCGCCAATCTTTATTTGTTTGTAAAACAGGTAGCTTATTTAAATAGTTCCACAACTCACAACGTTGTTCTTCTTCAAGATATAATATATTTGCTAATATTGTAGGAATGGCATCTGTACTTAAAGAGGCAATATAAGAAGCATCAAAACGTTGCTCAATCT
>DRQV01000211.1 GCA_011371325.1 Thioploca sp. | reverse complement strand
GAATACCATTATTATTATTAGATGTTACATTTTGATTAGGATTGTATTGTTTTTCGGACATGTAATTAAAAAACATAAATAACAAACCTAATAATAATAACCATGCAACATAAATCATGCCTTTACCAAGTTGTTGTGGAGATTTATTCATTATGCTATTCATTCTTGACGGTGAACTTGTTAACTTTATCTAGTTTTAACCATTGCCCAACTTGTTCATCTAAATGGTCGCATAAATTACAATCATGGCAAGCTTGAGTATTTCTTGCTGCTAAAGGCAATTCCATAATCAATAAATCTTGAATTTCTTTAAATTGACCAGTATCTATTTTCTGCAACTCAATTTCTACAAGTTCACCAATATGTTTATGCAAATCGGATAAATCTTGACAATGTTCTAATTGATTTGCTTTAATAACTAAATCATTTAGAATATTAAGCAGATTTTTATTATGATTGTCTATTTTTGAAATTCCACTTGAATATTTTGATTTCCATCTTACTCGCCTCATATTATTCCTCATTGTTAAAATTATTAAATTACTGCTTGGGTTATTTTTATGGCATCAACTGTTATTGCAACATCATGGGTACGAATTATTTTAGCTCCTCTATCAACAGCTAATACTGCTAAAGCCACACCTCCATATAAACGTTCTGTAACTGGCTTATTTAATATTTTACCAATCATAGATTTACGTGATACTCCTATTAATACTGGATAACCAATTTTAGTGAAATCTGCTAAGTTTCGCATTAAAATTAAATTATGTTCTAAGGTTTTACCAAAACCAAATCCTGGGTCTATTATAATTCTATCTTTAATAATACCAGCATCAATACAAGCTTGAACTCTTTTTAACAAGAAAATTTTTATCTCTTCTACTATATCCTCATATTGAGGGTTAGTTTGCATAGTCCTTGGTTTACCTTGCATATGCATTAAACAGATTTTAACATTAGAATTAGCAACAATAGCCAAACTATTTTTAGTACGTAATGCCATAACATCATTAATCATATCAACCCCAGCTTTAATTGCCTCATACATAACTGTAGGTTTGCTAGTGTCAACAGAAATGGAAATAGGAAATTCAGTCCGAATTTGTTCTATTATTGGAATAATTCGATCAATTTCTTCTTGGATTGATACTGATTTGGCTCCTGGTCTGGTTGATTCTCCTCCAATATCAATCATATCAGCTCCTGCTTCAAATATTACTCTAGCTTGTTCAAAAGCAGATTTGGCAGAAAAAAATTTTCCACCATCAGAAAAAGAATCGGGAGTAATATTCAAAATTCCCATGACTTTAGGTAAATTATCTTGTGAAAACATATTTATAATTTGAATTTTAGGTAGTACCAAACATGAATTTTAGGCAGTACTAAACAAGGTAGTGATGAACAAATCTTAATGTGATTATATTATTTGAGTAGGATTGGTGTCAAGTTGGGGTTGAAAACATATCTCAATTTTATTGGCAAATATACCCTGTTGTATATAATATCCCAACATGAAACGATTGGGCAAAAGGGATATCATACCGTAGTGGTTTGATCAGGGAAAGTTGCCGGTGCCAGCCGAGCAAACTGGAACTATTTTAATTAAAATGGAAAAACTGTGTTATTTATGCTCGTGTCTCATCAAGTGATCAAAATATTGACCGACAGTTAAGAGTAATTGAAGCTGTGACTCAACAGGAGTTTACCGTTTCAAAAACGGAGGCTCAATCTCATATTGCCTATATTATATGACAAAAAGCCAAATAAGACAAAAGTTTAGTAATTTAACTATCGATAATTCTTTAGCCATTAAAAATAATTTCTTTAATAGTTTTAACCTAAATAATATCCAAAAAATCCATATTTTTTTACCAATGTTACAGGAAATTAATACTTGGCTAATTATCGAAGAAATCTTCCAAAACTATCCCACTATTTCCATAGTTACATCTAAAAGTAATCTGCAGGATTATACTATGGAAAGCTATTATTTAGATAAAAATACTCAGATTAAAAAAAATCGTTGGAATATTCCAGAACCAATTAATGCTCGTAAATGTCTTGATGAAGAAATAGATATGATTTTATTGCCACTATTAGCTTTTGATCAAAGAGGTTTTCGAGTTGGTTATGGTAAAGGATTTTATGATAGATTTTTATTAAAATGCCACCAAGATATAATTAAAATCGGCTTATCTAAGTTTAAACCAGTAGATCAAATAGATGATGTTAATGAATATGATATTAAAATGGATTTTTGCGTAATGGCTGAACATACTTGGGTATTTAATAAATGAAAAATATATTAATTATTGGTAGTGGTGCTGCTGGTCTCAGTTTGGCATTAGAAGTTGCTGACCATGCTAAAGTAACTATTTTGTCAAAAAACACCCTAGATTGTTGTAATACTATATATGCTCAAGGTGGTATTTCGGCAGTACTTGGAGAGGATGATTCCCTAGAATCGCATGTTGCAGATACTATAGGTGCTGGAGCTGGATTATGTAATAAAGAGATAGTTGAGTTTACTATTGCTCAAGGTCCAGAACGAATTGCCTGGTTAATTGAACAAGGTATGCCATTTACTCGAATAAAACAAGGTAATTATCATTTAACTCGTGAAGGTGGTCATAGTCATCGACGAGTGATACATGCTGATGATGCAACTGGTAAAGCGATGATTACTACTTTGACTACCAAAGTTAAAGCTCATCCTAATATTCAGATATTGGAATATCATATTATCATTGACTTGATTACTGGCACTAAAATTGGTTTATCCACTTCACGCTGTTTAGGAGCTTATGTATTAAATCTAAATACCAATAAAATTCAAGCATTGCCAGCTAGTTTTGTAATATTGGCCACTGGTGGAGCTGGCAAGGCCTATTTATATACTAGCAATCCAGATATCGCAACTGGAGATGGAATTGCAATGGCTTGGCGAGCTGGTTGTAGAGTCGAAAATATGGAATTTATTCAATTTCATCCAACTTGTCTATATCATCCGAAGGCAAAATCATTTTTAATTAGTGAAGCTGTGCGTGGCGAAGGTGGTAAATTACTGTTACCAGATGGCAGTCCTTTTATGCAGAATTTTGATTCAAGAGGTGAGTTAGCTCCTCGTGATATTGTAGCACGAGCTATTGATCATGAAATGAAACGGTTAGGTTGTGATTATGTTCTATTAGATATTAGTTATAAATCAGAAAAGTTTATCATTGAGCATTTTCCAAATATTTATCACCGTTGTAAATCGCTTGGTTATGACATGGTAAATCAACCAATTCCAGTAGTTCCAGCAGCCCATTATACCTGTGGTGGAGTAATTACCGATAAAAATGGTCATACTGATGTGGAAGGATTGTATGCTATTGGTGAAGTTGCTTCAACTGGTTTACATGGAGCTAATCGAATGGCCAGTAACTCGTTATTAGAATGTTTAGTATTTTCCCACACTGCTAGTTTAGATATTTTAAGTAAATTAACTACTGCTCCAAAATCAGCTAAATTACCTTCTTGGGATGAAAGTAGAGTTACTAATTCTGATGAAGAGGTGGTAGTTTCGCATAATTGGGATGAGTTACGGCGTTTTATGTGGGATTATGTTGGTATTGTACGAACTAGTAAACGTTTGCAAAGAGCTAAAAGTCGGGTAGATTTACTGCAAAATGAAATTTATGAATATTATAGTAATTTTAGAGTTAGTAATGATTTAATTGAATTAAGAAATTTAACTTTAGTAGCTGATTTAATTATTCGTTCGGCCCAACAACGTCATGAAAGTCGTGGTTTACATTATACGCTTGATTATCCTAATAAAAATCCAGTTGCACAGAATACTATTTTGATTCCTTAATAAATAGTAGGTATAAATTATCACGCAAAGTAGGGGCAATCCGGTTGCCTATCATGAATCTATAAAATCATCAAATATTTATAATAGTCACGATTTATCATTTAGGATAACCACAAGGGATCATCAAATTATCATTCTATCATTTAATCTATTAAATTTTGTAAATGTGCTATTCTTTTCATATAGATTTCTAAATGAGGGTAAATGTCATGTTTTATAAAAAAATATTTTTCAGTTTACTTATTATATTATTAATACCAACTGTATATGCTGCAACAATTACTGTAAATACCACTGATGATGAATTAAATAGTGATGGTGATTGTTCTTTAAGAGAAGCAATTCAAGCTGCCAATAGTGATAATGTGGTAGATAATTGTACAAGTGGTAGTGGAACTGATACGATTAATGTTCCAACTGGTGAATATACTATTACTATTGCAATTAATGATGATGGAAATGGTGATGATAATGATAATGCTGATGGTGATTTAGATATTGCTTCAAATTTAACTATAACTGGGGCAGGTTCAGCCAGTACTATTATTCAAGCTGGTACTACAGATAGTAATGGTATTGATCGAGTATTTCATATTTTAAGTGGAACTGTAACTATTGAAAAAGTAATGGTTAGATACGGTAGAGGAAATATTGCAGCAATAACTGATGTACATGGTGGCGGTATCTCTAACTATGGTAGTTTAACTCTACAAAATTGTAATATCAGTCATAATACTTCTGTTGAGGGTAATGGAGGTGGAATTTTTAATAATAATATATTAACTATAATTAACTGTACTATCAATAATAATAATGCTTTAGGTACAGCTGAAAAAAGTGGTAAAGGTGGAGGAGTGCAAGCTGGTACAGCATCCACTGGAACGGCTATAATTAACAGTACTATTTATAATAATTCCGCAGAAAATGTTAGTGGAGGCTTGCGTAATGGTGGTGGTCAAAATGTTAGCATAAATAATACAATTATCATAGGAAATGTAAATAGTGATTGCGGAAATGGTAATACTATTACCTCTAATGGTTATAATTTAGTAGGCGATAATACTGGATGTCCTAATGGGGCAAATGATAAGGTTTCTGCTAATATAACTAATATTATTAATACAACTTTAAATTCAGATGGAACTTATCATTTAATAGGTGATGTAACCACAAATCCTGCTATTCATGGTGGTAATAACTGTGCAAGTACAGATCAAGTTGGAACGGATAGAGCAGATAGAGGAAGTGCCTGTGATATTGGTGCATATGAATTGCCTGTTCCAAAAAATCCAACTGTATCAACCATAACTTCAACGGATAGCCAAATAAATCTTACTTGGACGGATAACAGTGATGATGAAACTAATTTTAAGATTGAACGTTCACTTGACAATTCAGATTGGAGTAGCTCGAATAGCTTTACTGTTGGAGAAGGCATTGTAGAATACGATGATACAGGTTTAACCTGTGAAACAGCTTATTATTATCGAGTTTATGCCTATAATATATATGGAGATTCTCACTATGCGGAATTGAATGACACTACAGCTATTTGTCCTCCAACTAATCTAACCACAATTGAATCTTCAGCTACTCAAATAGACCTTAGTTGGACTGATAATAGTGTTAGTGAAACTCTTTTTAAAATAGAACGTTCTGATGATAATCAAATTACTTGGAATCAAATCGATACAGTAACTACTGATACAACAATTTATAATGATACTAATGTAACTTCATGTGAACAAACCTATTATTATCGGGTGCGTGCTTATAATGGTACTAATAATTCTGGTTATAGCAATTCCAGCAATGCTAGCACTACTTGTAATAATTCTCCGCCCACTGTTCCAACAAATTTAAATATAACCTCCACATCCAAAACTCAAATCAATTTAGCTTGGACTGATGCAAGTAATGATGAAACTATTTTTAAAATAGAACGTTCACTTAATAATTCAGATTGGAGTCAAATCGATACAGTTGAAGCAGATACTGAATCATATAATAATACTGGTTTAACCTGTACAACAACTTATTATTACCGGGTGCGTGCTTATAATACTACCGG
>DRQV01000210.1 GCA_011371325.1 Thioploca sp. | reverse complement strand
GGTTAGATCAATAACTTATAATGAGTTGAATATTGTATTAGAATGTTATAGAATTTATATCCTAAATATGATTATTAATTTTAGGAAGGATTATTAATTTAGAAATATTTTGCTTATGAACGAAAACTAATATGGAGTAAAGCCCATGAATTATGTTATTAATACAACCATGTTATTTTATGCTTTAAACACTAGTCGAAAAAAAGCTCAACTTGCAGAAATTGATAATGCATTAATCTCTAGTAAGCTAGGAATTTTATTTGCTCTGAGAACTAATAGTTATGTTAATTTCAAAGGTGAACAAATAGAATTAGATAGTGATAAATTAATTATTTTAAAAGAAGTATTTGTCCAACATTTTAACGTCGATATGACTGATGAAATTCGTTTGCTTGCAGTAGAACAAGAACAACAAACTAATAACATTCCAAACCCATCTACTGAAAAAAAGGGTTTTTTTAACAGAATTCGGGGATTTTTAAAACCTGAACCAAAAATACAAGAGGGGCTTGTATGACCACAAAGGTCGTTACCACTGGTGGACATAATATCATCGGTGGTTTAAGTCGTGTTTTTCATTGTAATTTTTATAATGCTTATTTACAAATGGCAGTTCTAATGACTCAAGGAACTGAAAAACATGACCCAGAACATTTACTGATTGATTCCATTGCCAATTTAATTAATTTATTAAAACAACAAGGTTATTCTACTGATGATTTAATTCAAGAATTTTCTCAATGTGGTTTTGGTAAATTAGAGCAATTAGATGCAAAAACGTGGATAACTTCACGTTCCCATTATGGTGAAGTTTTATGTATGATGGGTAAACCACAAATAAATTGCTATTTTACTAGTGGCTATTTGCAAGGTTTATTAAATAAAACGGTGCATGAAACTGAATGTAAATTACTAGGTGCTGTTGCTGATAAATTCCTAGTCAGTGAAGAAGAACCACAAGTAGAAAATTATTTAATTCATGAATTTGAACTACAAACTAATATTCCACAACGGTTTACCATAGATCAAAGTTTTAATACCAATGTTGATGAAGATAAAATTATCGCAGCCGTACGAGAAATGCCATTATACGGTGATGCAGAAACTGGATTAATTAAGGCATTTGGTGCAGTTTTAACTAACCATTTTGCCGACTATTATAATCGCATAAGTTACGAAAGTTACTTTGCTTTATGTAAAGCCGGAATCCCTGAAGAAGACAGTAAGGAAATGTTTATTCAGGCAGGCCATATCTGTGCATTTAATACCTTTGGACGAATCATGCAAAGCCCAGAATGGTATAACTTAGTTGTCCCAATGTGTGCTAATAAAGAAGATTGGTTGCACGGTATGATAGCTGTCCTTAATGGATTTGGTTGGGGAGTTTATCGAATTGAAAAGATTATTGCAGAAAAAAAATTTATTGTACGGGTATATAATTCTTACGAAGGAGTTGGTTATCGAAAGATGTATTCTAAATCCACAGATAGAAATATATCATTTTTGGCCATGGGAGCAGTTATTGGTTTAATTCATTTATTGTGGAAAGTAGATATTCGTGATAAGCCAGAGCTAACCCAAGAATTTTATGTTGAACAATTTAATCATCCAGCCAATAGTTATATGATTGAACAAACCCATGCTATTGCTGCTGACGATGAATATGACAGATTTATAGTATCAAAATAAATTTATAAAAATGTACCTCTTTTAATTTAATCTAACTTTCTAACTTATGCAAGGCATTTCCTACGAAGAAGCATTAAAGCTCTATCAAAATGATAAAGAACACGCATTGCCAGAAATGAGTGAATTACTGCGTGACTATCATCCAGATTATTATCAAGATTCCATCGTTGGTTTAAAAATAGGCCCTAACAAAGGTGATCCTTGTCATCGGCAATTAGCTGAAATGTTACAAGCTGATTCACGAATTGATGAAGCCGATTTAGCTGGAACTTCAATTACTGAGACCAATATATTAATAATTGGAGGTGGAGGAGCAGGTTGTGCCGCAGCATTAACCGCAGCTAGAAATGGAGCAAAGGTAATTCTTGCTACTAAATTACGGCTTGGTGATAGTAATACAGTAATGGCAGAAGGTGGTATTCAAGCATCAATTGAACCCGGTGATACTCTACAAGCTCATTATAATGATACTTTAAAAGCAGGCCATTTTCAGGCAGATAAAGAATTAGTTTCTGCAATGGTAAAAGAAGCTCCAGAAGTTATTCGTTGGTTAATTAAAGAGGGTATGCAATTTGATGTAAACGAGTTTGGAGATTTATTAACCCGTAGACCAGGCGGAGCATCAGCTAATCGAGTGGTTTATTATCGGGATTATACTGGCTTAGAAATGATGCGAGTATTACGTGAGTCAGTATGTAATAATAGCAATATTGAAATTTGGACTCATAGCCCAGCAGTTGAATTGCTTACCAGCGAAACTGGACATTGTGCCGGAGCAGTTTTATATTCAATAGAAAAATATGCTTATAAAATGGTTAAAGCTCAATCAGTCATCCTTGCAACTGGTGGTATAGGCCGTATGCACTTAAATGACTTTCCAACTACCAATCACTTTGGATCAACAGGAGATGGACTAGTATTATCTTATCGGTTAGGAGCTAAATTACGAGATTTAGATTCATATCAATACCATCCCACAGGTATAGCCCATCCTAGTAATATTGCCGGTTCTTTAATTACTGAAGGAGTTCGTTCCGCTGGAGTTCAACTGTTAAATGGACTTGGTGAACGATTTGTCGATGAATTAAAACCACGGGATTATATTTCAGCTGCTATTTTACGAGAATGTGCGGAAGGTAGAGGAATTGTAGTGGGTGATGGTGAAAACACGGCTATAGGAGTATGGTTAGATACACCAAGTTTAGAACGTCGTGAACCTGGAATGATGCAAAAACGTTTTCCAAAATTATTTAAATTAGCTAAACGAGGTAATCTTGATCCAACCAAAAATCCAATGTTAATTTATCCTGCTTTGCATTATCAAAATGGTGGAGTAGTCATTGATACTGATGGGCAAAGTACTATACCAGGTTTATACTGTGTGGGAGAAGTGAGTGGAGGAATACATGGTCGCAACCGGATTATGGGTAATGCTCTGTTAGAAATTATCTGTTTTGGCAGGAGAGCTGGTCGTAAAGCAGCTCAAAGTATCAGTGCAAGAGGTCATAAAAAGAGTACTATTGAACACCTTAGTCGATTACGTCGGGAATTAGCTAGAGCGGATTTACCTATGGATGTAAAAAGTCCAATGTTATTCCCAACTTGCTCTAATTTTAAGTTGGAAATTTCAAAATAGTTAAAATTTAGAAGTCATTATTACATGACGTAGAATTATTTAGATTTTTAACTCGTAATAAGTTAATTCTCCTATTATCAGCCCTTATTACTTCAAATTTAAATTTATTAAGTTCTATTTTTTCACCACGTTTGGGTAAATGGCCAAAGGCTTGTAACAACAGGCCGCTAATTGTATCAAATTCTTCATTACTAAAATTAGTTTTAAAATACTCATTAAATTCTGCAATAGGAGTTAAAGCTCTTATTATACAAGAGCCATCTTTACGACGACTAATAAAAACCTTATCATCAATATCATGTTCATCATCAATATCTCCTATTATTTGCTCAATTACATCTTCAATAGTGACTAAACCAGCTACTCCACTATATTCATCAACAATAATTGCCATATGATTGCGACTAGTACGAAATTCCCGCAATAATACATTGAGACGTTTACTTTCAGGAATAAATATTGCCGGTCGCATCAAATCCCGCATATCAAACTGAGATTCCGCACTATTAGCATAATAATCTAACAAGTCTTTTGCCAAGAAAATTCCTTGTATATCATCACGATTATCAACTATTACTGGAAAACGAGAATGACCGGATTCAACAATAATTTTTACTAATTTTTCTGGAGGATCATGTAATTCTAACACTACCATGTTTGATCTAGGAATCATCACATCACGTACATGTTGTTCGGATACTTGTAAAGCACCCTCAAGCATTCCTAAAGTTTCAGCATTTAATAAATTATGTTGTTTAGCATTACGGAGTAAATTTAGTAATTGTTTTTTAGTACGAGGTTCAACAGAAAGGTTTTTTCTTATGCGATATAACCAATTTTCAATGAAATTCATAATGGGTCTAATGGTATGGATTTGAATAACCTAATTTTTTTAGGATTTTAACTTCTAAATTTTCCATTATTTGGGCTGGTTGTTCTTCAATATGATCATATCCTAATAAATGTAAAGTTCCATGTATAACTAAATGTGCCCAATGAGATTCTAAAGACTTGTTTTGTTCTATAGCTTCGATAGCAACTAATGGAACACAAATTATAATATCTCCCAATAGTGGCAAATCAACTTCTGGTGGACATTCAAATGGAAAAGATAAAACATTGGTGGGACAATTACGTTGTCGCCATGTTAAATTTAATCTTTGAGATTCTGGTATATCAACTAAACGTATGGTTAATTCCTTATCAGGATCAGAATAATATTCTAAAACTGCATCCACCCATTTAGTCAGTATTTTTTGCTCTATCAGGTTTGGTTTATCACTGGATAATTGTAAGTCGACTATAGCTCCCATTATTTATTCCGTTCGGCTTGTTCATAAGCATTGATAATACGTGCTACTATGGGATGACGAACTACATCTTTAGCATCAAAAAAAGTAAAACTAATTCCTTCGATATTTTTAAGTATATCAATAACATGCTTTAATCCAGATTGATTATTCTTAGGTAAATCGATTTGAGTAATATCTCCAGTTACAATTGCAGTAGAACCAAAACCAATCCTAGTCAAAAACATTTTCATTTGTTCTATCGTAGTATTTTGAGCTTCATCAAGGATGATAAATGAGTCATTCAAAGTTCGACCACGCATATAAGCTAAAGGAGCTATTTCAATAACTTGCCGTTCAATCAATTTAGCAACTCTTTCAAAACCTAACATTTCATATAACGCATCATATAATGGACGTAAATATGGATCAACTTTTTGTGCTAAATCACCTGGTAAAAAACCGAGCTTTTCGCCAGCTTCAACTGCTGGACGCACTAATATTAAGCGACGGATCAATTCTCGTTCCAAAGCATCCACTGCACAAGCAACAGCTAAATAAGTTTTGCCAGTTCCAGCTGGGCCTATACCAAAATTAATATCATTTCGAACAATATTATCAATATATTTATTTTGATTAATTCCTTTAGGTTTAACTACCCCACGACGAGTACGAATTTTGGCTATGATTTCATCTGGCTCATTTGTAGAAGCAATCAGTTCTACATTAGATTCTTGAGTAACCAAATGGATATTAGCTGGTTCTAACATATCATTGGTATTATAGAGTTGTTTAATAATTTTAGTAACATTTTGGACGGCATCAGCGAGGCCAATAATACTAAAACGATG
>DRQV01000209.1 GCA_011371325.1 Thioploca sp. | reverse complement strand
ATTTAGCCAGTAATTTATATTAAATTGTAAAACATATTTTTACCAGGATAAGTGGTATCATTGCCAAGTTCTTCTTCGATCCGAATTAAACGATTATATTTAGCAATTCGATCTGACCGGGATAATGAACCAGTTTTAATTTGACCGGCAGAAGTGGCTACTGCAAGATCAGCAATAATGCTGTCTTCAGTTTCGCCAGAACGATGGGAAATTACCGCTGTATAACCAGCTCGTTTAGCCATTTCAATAGTCGCTAAAGTTTCTGTGACTGTGCCAATTTGATTAAGTTTAATCAAGATTGAATTAGCAATATTTTGATCTATTCCTTGTTTTAAAATGGTAGTATTAGTAACAAATAAATCATCTCCAACTAATTGAATTTTACTAGCTAATTTATCAGTTAAAATTTTCCACCCAGCCCAATCACTTTCATCCATACCATCTTCTATAGAAATTATTGGATATTTGTCTACCCAAGCAGCGAGATAATCAGTAAATTGGGCAGCATCCAGTTTCTTACCTTCGGAAACAATATCATATTTACCATCTCGATAAAATTCAGAACTGGCAATATCTAAGCCTAAACAAATATCAGTTCCAGCTTTAAAACCAGCTTGTTCAATTGCTTCCAATATTATCTCTATTGCTGCTTCATTGGAAGATAAATCAGGAGCAAAGCCACCTTCATCCCCAACTGCTGTATTCATTCCTTGTTTTTTTAATACATTTTTTAAAGCATGGAAAACTTCAGCTCCATATCGAACTGCCTCTTTTAGTGAAGGTGCTCCCACTGGAATAATCATGAATTCTTGTAAATCAACATTATTATCAGCATGAACTCCACCATTGATAATATTCATCATAGGCACTGGCATTTGCATCTCTCCAGCTCCACCAAGATAACGATATAATGGCATTTTTAATTGACGAGCAGCCGCTCTAGCAACAGCCATCGAAACTGCCAATATCGCATTAGCCCCCAAATTACCCTTGTTTTCTGTGCCATCCAAATCTATCATGGCTTTATCAATAGTAGTTTGAGAGGTTACTTTCATACCCGTCAATCTATCATTTATTTCTTTATTAATATGTCCAACGGCTTTTAAAACTCCTTTGCCAAGATAACGGCCATTATCACTATCTCGTAATTCTAATGCTTCTCTAGAGCCAGTGGAAGCTCCAGATGGTACGGCCGCTCTACCAATTACATCGGTAGTAATCACTTCTGCTTCAACAGTAGGATTACCACGGGAATCAAGAATTTCACGGGCTCGTACTCTAACAATATCTGACATTTTAATTTCCTAAATTAATTTCAAGTTCTAAATATCTTATATAAAGCTATATTTATAATAATTTTATATTAATATGATAACATAAATATGCTATGATTTAACATTTATATACTATAAGGGAATTTTTATGCAACGCTATATACATGTTGTATTATTACTTTTCATAACTGCTAATCTTTCAGCTCAAGAAAACCATTATTGGACTAATCAATTTGGTTCTCGTTCAGCATTAATGAGTGGTGCTGTGGTGGGAGGGGTTAGAGATACTAGTGCTGGTTTTTATAATCCTGGAGCATTAGGTTTTGTTAAAAAATCTAGCTTTTCAGTTAGTGCCAATGGCTATCAAATGGAGTTTGTATCTGTCGAAAATGGAGCTGGAACAGAAGAACCTAAAGAAATTGAATCACAAGAATTTAATATAGTTCCATTATTAATTTCTGGCACAGTTTCATTAGGAAGTAATACTTTTGGTTATTCCTTAATTGGCAAAAATCAGTCATCTATTAAATTATCTGGTAGACGGGCTGAACTTATAGATATGGTTGCTAGTGATCCTAATTATATTTATCCATATCAAGATGATGAAGATTTTAGTGGAGTTGCATTTGATGGAGTTGAAGATTATAGAGGTCAGTTTTCCTATAACAGTAAAGTAAGTGAAATATTAGGTGGTTTAAGTTGGGCAACTAATATCTATCCTAATTTTTCTTTTGGTATTACTGGTTTACTAGCTTTGAGAAGTCAACGTTATAGTTCTTCCAGTGTGGTTAGAGCTACTAATGAAGGTTATGGTTCAGGTTTTATTGCCAGTGAAGATCAATTTTCGGATGCTGATTTTTATAATTTAAGAACATTTTTAAAATTTGGAATTGCAGCTGATTTTGATGAACTCAAATTAGGTGTAACTTTAACTACCCCAAGTATTAGTTTATATGGCAAAGGCACGGTTGGTGCGGGTTCGGTTAAATTTAAGGAAGATGAGGCAATTGGAACTTTAGAGGATGATCGGCAAAATGATTTAGATGCAACTTATAAAACTCCAATGTCATTAGCTTTAGGTTTGGAATATATGCTTACAGGTCAAACTATAATTGCAACAACTATTGAATGGTTTGCAGAACAGAGTGATTATAATGTTATGACACCTATTAGTAGGAATTTTAGGGTAGGCGAATCTTTAGGTTATAAAGATAGTAAAGAAGTTCTTACCGTTAAAGATAGTGCGGCAAGTATAGTTAATTTTGCGATAGCGATTGAACAAGCTTTATCTAGTACGATGACAGGTTATTTAAGTTTTCGGACAGATTTTGAAACTTTTCAAGGTCATGAAGGTGAGTTAAAACCCATGGCTATTAATAACTGGGATATTTACCATACAACCATTGGTATAATTCGTCAGAAAAAAGACTCAAAATCAGCCATTGGATTAGTTTATAGTACAGCTCATCAAAGTGATTTTAAGCAATTAGCTAATCTTGACTCATCTACCAGACAAGCAGGTGATTTTATATTAGCTAGTAAAAATCAGACCACAGCAGATTATAACGCATTAAGTCTTATCATTGGTTATACATACTTTTTTAAATAATAATATGATGTAAATAATGCCAAGGCAAATAGCAAGTAATGTTTTATGGCTCCTATTTAGGAATTTGAATTTAGCCGAATTGCTATACATAAAAAAGACAAGATAATCTTTGTATATAGGGGAAATACATAGTTTTAAAAACAGGTAATAACAAAATTATTTATAACTAAATGCAATTAATTTCCAAAAAAACAGTAATCATGGGTATGGGTAAAACCGGTTTAGCCTGTGCTAAATTTTTACATAAACAAAAAATTCCGGTAATTATCATGGATAATCGTGCATCTCCACCAGGATTACCGTTATTACAACAACAATTTCCTGAAATAACTAGTATTACAGGAAAATTTGATAGTGAACTATTAAGTCAAGCCAGTGAAATTATTATTAGTCCTGGGTTATCAAAACAAGAACCAGCTCTTGCAAAAGCAAAATCAATTGGCATTTCAATTATCAGTGAAATAGAGTTATTTGCTCGCTATGTTAAAGCACCAGTAGTTGCAATTACAGGTTCTAATGGTAAAAGCACTGTTACTACAATGTTGGGTGAAATGGTTCAACAAGCAGGTTGGAAAGTACAAGTTGGAGGGAATTTAGGAACACCTGCTATCGAATTATTATGTGAGCCAACCCCTGACATCTATATCTTAGAAATATCCAGTTTTCAGTTAGAAACTACTTATTCATTAAATCCAGTTGCAGCTGTAGTTTTAAATATTAGCGAAGATCATATGGATCGATATGCTAGTTTAGCAGATTATATAGCAACTAAACAATTAATTTATCAAGGCAAAGGCATATTTATTATAAATGCTGATGACCCTTATGCTATTAATATAGCTAAAAAAATAAGTTTTAGTTTACAAGCTGATAAAGGTGATTTTAGAATATCTAAGCAAAATAATGAGTTATATTTAACCAAAGTAGAAAAAAACAAACTGATTCCTTTGTTACCAGTTAAAAAAATGCACTTACAAAGTAGTATGATGCAAGCTAATACTTTGGCAGCTTTAGCATTGGGTTATGCAATTAATCTACCTTTATCAGCAATGTTAACAGCAGTTAAACAATTTAAGGGGTTACCACATCGTTGTGCATGGGTAGCAACTAAGCGTGGAATAGATTTTTTTAATGATTCTAAAGGAACTAATGTAGGGGCTACGATTGCGGCAATTCAAGGAATAGCAAGGCAATCAATTCTTATAGCTGGTGGTGATGGAAAAGGAGCGGATTTCAAACCATTGACCAAAGTAGTAGCAGAACATTGTCATGCTGTAGTATTGATAGGAAAAGATGCACCATTAATAGCAAAAATCCTATCTGTACCTATATATTATGCTAATAGTATGGAGGATGCAGTTATAAAAGCAGCAAATTTAGCGAATTCAGGAGAAGCGGTGTTATTATCCCCAGCATGTGCAAGTTTTGATATGTTTGATAATTATGAACATCGAGGCAAAGTGTTTGAGGAAGTAGTCAAGCAATTATGATAATGATGAGAAGAAATCTACATATAATAAAAAATAATTAAACTCACAAATATCAATTTATATAACAGTGATTTATTAAATTAAGAATTGTTATAATAATTAATTGGTAAATAAATACTAAAAGCACTACCTTTACCAAATTCACTATTCAAAATAATTTTACCGCCCATCATTTCAGCAAAATGTTTAGTAATAGAAAGCCCCAAACCAGTTCCACCATAACGTTTAGTGGTGGAAGAATCTGCTTGGGTGAAAGCTGTAAATAACTTACTTTTTTGATCATCAGTCAACCCAATTCCATTATCAATAACACAAAAAACTATTTGCTCAGTGCCAGAT
>DRQV01000208.1 GCA_011371325.1 Thioploca sp. | reverse complement strand
GTAAGATTTAATTCGGTTAATTAATTGTGGAGCATCAATTGGTTTAGTTAAATAATCAGCAGCACCTAGTGAAAAACCTTTTTGTTGAAATTCTTCAGCTTTATAAGCTGCAGTTAAAAATACTACTGGAATATGTTGAGTTTTAGGTCGCATTTGGATAATTTTTGCGGTTTCAAAACCGTCCATATCAGGCATTTGGATATCAAGAATGACCAGATCTACATGGTATTTTAAGAGTAAATTTAATGCAATTTTTCCTGATTGTGCTTGTAATACGTTGGCATCAATATACTCTTTAATTAAGGTGCGCAAGGTAAAAAGATTATTTTCATTATCATCCACAATAAGTATATTAATAGGTTCTGCTTTATTAGACATAACAGGATTTTTAGGTTTCCACAAGGAATTTTTAAGACAGCTATTTTTAAATTAGATTGAAATAAGATTTCAGTATTATACTAGCATATTACTGGATATATATAATTTAGATTTAACTCAAAATATCTATACATCAAAAACAATGCCATTAAATTTTAACTATACTAGCCTGAATTTGATACAATTTTGCATACACTCCTTGTTTTGCCATCAATTCATCATGTTGACCAACTTCCACAATTCGACCTTTATCCATAACTACAATATGATCTGCTTTAGATATGGTAGAAAGACGATGAGCAATTATAATAGTCGTGCGTCCTTGTTTAAGTTGCTCTAAAGATTGCTGAATTTTATACTCTGATTGTGTATCTAAGGCTGAAGTTGCCTCATCAAAAATTAAAATTGGAGCATTTTTTAATAAAGCTCGCGCTATCGCAAGTCGCTGCCGTTGTCCACCGGATAATTTTACCCCTCGTTCTCCAATAATGGTAGACAATCCTTTGGGCATTTGTTCAATAAATTCCATCGCATAAGCCAATTTAGCAGCTTTCAAAATATCAGCCTGTGACACATTAGCCATTGTGCCATATGCAATATTAGCAGCCACAGTGTCATTAAATAATACTACCTCTTGACTAACTAAAGCAATGTTATTTCTCAAGTTTTTTAATGGTAACTGATTAATATCTATATTATCTAGCCATAGTTGACCATCGGTTATAGTATAAAAATGGGGAATTAAATTAGCTAAAGTAGTCTTGCCACTACCAGAAGCTCCAACTAACGCAACAGTTTCCCCTGGTAAAATTGTCAAAGAAATATTATGTAGAGCCAAATGTTCTTCATAACTAAAAGATAATTGTCTAAACTCTAATTTTCCAAGTAATTTATCTTTATTAATTAAATTATTAGCTTCCAATTCAGATTCTTGATCTATTAAGTTAAATACACTTTGGGCAGCGGCTAATCCTTGTTGCAATTTATCATTTACTTTAGTTAAGCGTTTGACCGGGGAAAATAACATACCCATAGCAGTGAATAAAGATACAAAACCACCTACAGTTATATTATCCATAGAAGATTGTAAAGCGGCAATATAAATAATTATGCTTAAAGATAAAGCAGTCAACATTTGGACGATAAATACACTGATACCAGAAGTAACTTGAGTTTTAACTTCTAAATGCCGTACTTGATTACAAGCAGTTTGAAATCTATTTTGTTCATATTGTTGGCCTGCAAAAATTTTTACTAATTTATGCCCCCCAATTGCTTCTTCAACTATCTTGGTTACGTCTCCCATTGCGTCTTGGATCGAAGTATTTATGCTGCGTAACAATTTACTAACAATACGAACTACAATAATTATAAATGGTACAATAGTGAACACAATCAAAGATAACATCCAATTTAAGTAAAACATCCATGCTAATAAACCTAAAATTGCCAAACTATCTCGTACTAAAATCAGTAATACATCAGTAGCTGCTGCCATAACTCGACTAACATCGTAAGTAACTTTAGATAGCATAACCCCAGACGATGTTTTATCAAATTCACAGGTTGGTAAGGTTAAAATTTTATTAAACATTTCAATGCGTAAATCTGTTACCAATCGTGAAGCAATCCAAGTCATACTAATTGTACTAGCTAACATCGATAAACCTTTGATTAAAATTAATAAAATTAGAAAGATTGGCATTAGTTTAATCATCATTGGGTCTTTTTCAACAAAACCACCATCTAATAACGGTTGAATCAAAGCGGCTAATATTGGGTCAGCTATAGCCATCACAACTATAGCAAGAATCGCCAACCCAAAAATTAGCCAATAAGGGATGACATAATTTAATAATCGTAAATAAAGAGTTTTGCTATTTATTTTAGGTGTTAATATCATAAGTTGGACATTTTCTACTGAAATGCAAAGTATAGCATTATATAAACTTAACATGAAAATTACCAAGCGGTCATTAAATAAAACTTGACAATTAATTGATTAGTTTATATTATATCCTGTTGGTAATCCTGTATGAAACAGTGATAATATATAGTCAGAAGTAGCGTAACCATATAATCACTATTCAGGACTAATATTAAATAGATTTCTATTTGGAACAGTTGTAAATGAAAACTTTTGTTGCTAAACCTGAAACTGTAAAGCATGACTGGTTTGTCATTGATGCAAATAACTTAGTTTTAGGACGGCTTGCTAGTGAAGTTGCCAAGCGTTTGCGTGGTAAACATAAACCAGAATATACACCACATGTTGATACTGGTGATTATATAGTTATAATTAATGCTGAAAAAATACGAGTAACTGGACGTAAAAGAACTGATAAAATGTATTACCATCATAGTGGTTATCCAGGTGGTATTAAAGAAATTAGTTTTGAAAAATTACAAGTAAAAGCCCCTGAAAAAATTATTCAATTAGCTGTTAAGCGTATGTTACCCAAAGGACCTTTAGGTCGAGATATGTTCCGTAAGCTAAAAGTTTATGCTGGTGCAGAACATCAACATACAGCTCAACAACCAATTCCATTGACTTTAAAAATTTAATTTTATGACAGAACAATATTATGGTACTGGACGACGTAAAAGTTCTACTGCCCGAGTTTTTCTTCGTGCCGGAGAAGGTAAGATTATAGTTAACTCTCGCCCACTAGATGAATATTTTGGACGTGAAACTGCTCGCATGGTAGTACGCCAACCTTTAAAAACAGTAGATAGAGAGGATACTTTTGATATTTATGTAACAGTATGTGGAGGTGGTAATACCGGGCAAGCTGGTGCGATTCGACATGGGTTAACTAGAGCTTTAATGGTATATGATGAAAGCTTCCGAACTGCATTGCGTAAGGCTGGATATGTTACTCGTGATGCTCGTAAAGTTGAACGCAAAAAAATTGGTTTGCACAAAGCTCGTAAACGGCCACAATACTCAAAACGTTAAGTTATTTTAAGACTAGGCAGGTTAAACCTGTCAAGTTGTATGGGAGATCGTTTAGTGGTAGGACTATGGACTCTGACTCCATCAACCCAGGTTCGAATCCTGGTCTCCCAGCCAATTCTAAATATCCACTATAAAAATTGAACCTTGTGGACTGTTAGGTTTAACTGAAATTACACCACCGTGGGCATCAACAGCCATTTTACAAAAGGTTAATCCAAGTCCTACTTGTACTATACCTTGTTTTTTTAAATCAACTACTTCAAACTTTTCAAAAATTCGGTTTCTATATTCTTCTGGAATTCCATTACCTTCATCTATAACTTGCATATACAAATGTGGCTTGTTGTCAACATATTTATTATCTAAGTTTAATGTAACTACACTACCGCTGGGTGAATATTGTAAGGCATTAGCTAATAAATTACCAATTACTCGCCAAAATAAATTCCTATCTAACTGCATGGTGAATGATGGATTTGGTAATATCAGTTTAAGTTCAATCCCTTTAGAATGAGCAATTATGCTAAAATGTTTTTCTGCCTCTAAAATTATCTGATTAACATTAACCTCAGTAGGATTCAAGCGTAATTTACTTTCTTCCATCTTTGCTAACATCAGCATATCATTGACGAAAGAATCAAGTCGTTCAGCTGATAAGCGGATCATTTCTAAATGCTTTTTTAAGTCGGCATCTTTAGTTTTTTCTTCCATTAAGGTTGCATGTAGTAATACGGAAATAATTGGGCTAGACATATCATGCACAATCATATTAGATAATTCTTCACGCATTTGTAATATAGCTTGCAACTCATCATATTGTTTTTTTATGCGTAACATGGAACGTACTCTGGCTCTTAATTCCAATGGTGCAACTGGTTTTTGTAAAAAATCATCTGCACCAGCATCAATTCCTTGAGGTAAGGCTTTTTTGGTATCTAAAACAGTAACTAAAATTATTGGAATATTTTGAAATTTAGCATCTGCTTTAATACGACGACAAATTTCAAAACCATCCATTCCTGGCATCATTAAGTCTAGAATAATTAAATCTGGCATAGTTCTAGCCAATTCTGCAAATATTTCCCTACCATCAGCCAATAATGTCATATCATAATTTTCTTGCTTCAGCATGGACTCTAGCTTTATACGCTGACTTCGTTCGTCATCGATGATCAAGATTTTGCTACGTGGTCTCATAATGCCCTTTTGATTAGCTTATATATTTGAGGATATTGGGAGTTATAATCTTCCTCACCAGTGCCTAGAATTAATTCTTCAATGTGAGTAAATATTACTGAATAATCTTAGAGATTGTATTTAATAAGTTTTCTGGATCAACCGGTTTAGTCATATATTCATTACAACCTACTTCAAATGCGTATTTACGATCATGTTCTATATTAGAACCAGATAAAGCAATAATTGGTTTAGTAAATTTTTTAGCTCGTAATTGTTGTACTGCATTATAACCATCAAGTACCGGCATTTGCATATCCATTAATATTATATCTGGTTTTGTTTGTAAGGCTAATTTAACTGCTTCTTGTCCATCGCTTGCAGTTATAACTGCATAACCATAATTTTCTAAATATAATTCAATTAAACTACGTAAATCAATACTGTCATCAACCAATAATACTTTGATATTTGTGTGACTTATACTATTAACATTATTATTAGGAAATTGTACTGAATTTGCTGATATAAAACCAGTAAAATTAGACCCAAACTGAGGAGATGATTCCACAGAAAGTTGCCCACCCATTAATTCTACTAAATGATAACTAATAGCCAATCCTAAACCAGCACCAGGCAAAGTTTTAGCTGTACTTTCACGATGAAAAGCAGTAAAAATTTTCTGTTGAGATTCAGAAGAAATACCAGGCCCACTATCTGTTACAGTAAAATCTAATCTACCATTTTGCCAAGCGATTTCTACTTCTACAAAACCTTTATCAGTAAACTTTATTCCATTAGTTATTAAATTTATTAATACTTGCCGAAAGCGTAATTCATCAATAATTAATTGGGTTGGTAGATTATTAGAGATTTTAATATCAAATAATAAATTTTTCTCTTGAGCAATTGGTAAGAATAAAGATTTTAAATCCGCTAATAATTGTTTTACATTACAATTGTTAGAATGTAATTTTATCTGGCCAATTTCTAATTTTGTTTGATCAAGTACATTATCAATTAAAGATAATAAATGATTAGCATTTCTTTTAACACTATCTAAATATTTAGTTTCATAATCGTTAGCTTGTTTAGCATCATCTAACAGTTTAGTATAACCCATAATCGAGGTCAATGGGGTACGCAACTCATGTGATAATGTGGCAATGAAATTACTTTTTAATTTAATCGCTTGTTCGAGCTGTTTTTTTTCTTCTGATAATTTTTTTCTAGTAGTTTCTAATTCTTGTAATAATTGGCTTTGTCTATAAGTTAAAATACTTAACTCATTTACTTGTTGTTGCATCTTTTGTTGCTTATTATGCTCATCAGTTACATCAAATAATAAAACATAAATACTACCATCTAAAGGCACTATATGTACATTTATATATCGGCTACCTCCTATATTTAAATATTGCAACACTTCAGTATGAGTAATATCTAAAAAACCATCCAAAAAATTTACTTGTTCAACTACTAATTTATCTTTAGTTAAATCTATCAAACCATAATGTTGTGGATAACCGCCCCAATCAATTAAACGACCTTGTATATCAACATGCAGATAAGTTAAAATCATTTCCGCCATCCACATTGATTGAATATATCTAACGACACTTGCAGGTATATTAGCCATTTATTTTATCTCCAAATTTTTAGTGCTTAATTATAAATTAATTAGGACTAATAAAACATAATTTTCAAGTCATAAGTAATGCTAATTCTAAAAATGCTTGTTCCACATTCATACCATTTTTAGCACTGGTCGTTAATAATTTCCAACCTTGTTTAGTTTTTTCCTCTATTGCTTGCTCGTTCATTTCCCACTGTTCTTGCAAATCAGCTTTGTTTAATAATATAATAAAAGGTTTACTGCCAATTTGTTTTTCAACTGCCAGTCGCAAATTTAAAGCACTGTTCCAAGTTGGAAGACGAGTTCCATCTACTACCAATAAAAATCCAGCAGCACCACGTAAATAAGATGCTGTTGTTGTTGTTAAAGAATCACTACCTGCAATATCCCATAAAATAAATTTTACTTGATTACCATCTGGTAATTTTAATAATTTTGTATCTATTTTAACACCAACTGTTGTTAAATATTTATCAGAAAAAGTTTGCCGTACAAATTTAGCAACTAAACTAGTTTTACCAACCGAAAAATCACCAATCATACAAATTTTTTTCTGTAGTATTGCCACAAGCTTCTCTCCTTAATACTTCTTTAAGAAAGTTTTTAATAAAATTTTTTCTTACACGCAGTCGCTAAAGACTGTAATTTTTTAATTATAAACTGATTTTTAAACTTATGAACCTGTTTAATATTGATATTTTTTTCTTCTAAAGCTCTTAATAGTTGATCTTTATATAAAGTCAATAGTTTAAGGTCATTAATTTGTTGTTGCATTTTTTGCTGTTGTTTATATTCAAAAGTTGCATCAAACAATAATACATAAGTATTATTATCGCAAGATACAATATGTACATGAGTATAATATCCTTCGGCAAAACTTACAAATCGTAATACGATAGTATCAATAGCTGGTAACATCCCTTCTAAAAAACCTAATTGACTAGTAATAGATTGGTTTATTGTCAAATCTGATATTCCTAAATAAACTAGGTTTCCTTCCCAACTGACTAGAGTATCATATTCATCAATATGCAAACAGGCTACTATATCAGATTCTTTAATAGAATTTATATATTTAGCAATATTTATGGGGAATTCAGTCATTTTATTAATCCTACTATTAGGTAAATTTAATTATGCCAATTGTTTAAGTAAGGTGGTACTGAATTAAGCAAAAAATAAACCATTTTTAAAGTCTTTGAACAGTAAGCTGTCCCCCAAGGATACATATATAAAATATCTTCAATTTAAAGCAATTTTTTTATTTTCTTAGTAATATATAAAAGGTGATATAATATATTAAGTTGAATTTAATAGAAAATATCTGACAAAAGTATACTGACTTACGAGAAGAAATAATCGTATCAAAACAGGTTTAACACACAAATTAGTCAATATGAATATAATAAATATTTCGCTCAAGTATCTCGTTCAACATTTGCCAAAAAATTATGCCTAAGAAAACTTTTTATACTTGCAAAAAATGTGGTGCTAATGCTCCAAAATTTGCTGGAAAATGTCCCATCTGTGGAGAATGGAACACTTTAGAAGAAACTATTATAGAAGGGATTACTAATAAATATAAAAAAAACTATAGCGGTAGCAAGGCTGATACATGTTTATTAAGTTCAATAGATGTATCAGAAGAGATTCGTATATCAACTAATTTAGCTGAATTAGATCGTGTTTTGGGTGGTGGATTAGTTGCAGGTTCAGTGATTTTAATAGGTGGTGACCCAGGTATTGGTAAATCGACTTTACTTTTACAAACTTTATCCAAACTTAATAAAAATTATTCACCTTTGTATGTTACTGGTGAGGAATCTCCACAACAAGTTAGTTTACGAGCTAAACGTTTGGGGTTAGATGTAAAAAATTTAAATTTGTTAACCGAAACTAATATCGAAATAATTTTAAATACAGCCCAAGTTGAACAACCAAAAATAATGGTAATTGACTCAATTCAAACCATGCACACAGAATTATTACAGTCAGCCCAAGGTTCAGTATCACAAGTACGAGAAAGTGCTGCTTTATTAGTACGTTTTGCTAAACAAACTGGCACAGCAATTTTTTTGGTAGGTCATGTAACCAAAGAAGGGGCATTAGCTGGCCCAAGAATTTTAGAACATATGGTTGATACTGTGTTATATTTTGAAGGTGATAGTGGCACTCGATTTCGGATTATACGAGCTATTAAAAATAGATTTGGAGCAGTCAATGAATTAGGGGTATTCGCCATGACTGATAAGGGATTACGTGAAGTTAGCAATCCTTCCGCAATCTTTTTATCCAATGAACAAGAAAATGTGCCAGGTAGTATTATTATGATTTCTCATGAAGGAACTCGCCCATTACTAGTAGAAGTACAAGCTTTAGTAGATGAATCTCCAGCTCCAAATCCACGTCGAGTCGCATTAGGGCTTGATCAAAATCGATTGGCTGTATTATTGGCTGTGTTGCACCGACATGGACATTTAGCAACCTATAATATGGATGTATTTATTAACGTGGTTGGTGGAGTTAGAATTAGTGATACTGGAGCTGATTTAGCTATCTTAATCGCAATATTATCTAGTATGAACGATCTTATTTTAGCTAGAGATTTAGTAGTTTTTGGTGAGATTGGATTGGGTGGGGAAATACGGCCTGTACCTAATGGTTTAGAACGTCTACGTGAAGCTGATAAACATGGTTTCAAACGGGCTATAATTCCCAGAGCCAATGCTCCCAAAGAAAAATTACCCAATATTGAAATAATACCAGTATGGCGTTTAATAGATGCTTTAGATAATCTGGGTTAAAAATAGAATTTTTTATATAAAATGCAGAGTATTATCCTATGAATAATACCCTACATCCATTACTAAATTTTATTTAGCAGCTTCCTCACATTTATCTCCACCAAGTTTGGAGATTGAATCATTCATAATATCCATACGTTCTGCTTGAATACCAGTAGCTATAGCTTTAGCTTCAGCTTTTTTACCAGAATATATATTAGGCATAATTTCACTTTCACGAGTTCCTTTAAACTCATTCCAAGTTTTATCTAAAGTGGCTACTACAACTGCACCAGCACCATCAGTATGTTCATCACCAAGAGTTTTAATTGCTGTTTCTAAATTAGTAGTTGCAGTGTTAACTTTTTCTCTCAAAGAATTTAATACTTCTTCACCACCACCTTCTTCTGCCTTTTTATCAGACAAACCAACCATTGCAACCAAATTTGTTCTAGCGTCATTCAATGATGTTTTTGCATCACAAACGCTTGATGCTTGGGCAAACTGCATAGCAAATGCTGCGACTATTCCTGTAATAAAAAGCTTTTTCATTTGATCCTTCCTTATGGGAGATTAGATTTAATTAGGAAAAACCATTATACCACTTAAAAATAATATTTATCAAATAAAAGTTCAATTTATTATTTTATATTATAATAAACTAGCTTTTTAAAGCGGCTATTCGCATTCGTAAAGCATTTAATTTAATAAATCCTTCAGCGTCTTGTTGATTATAACTACCAGCATCATCTTCAAAAGTAGCAATACTAGTATCGAATAAGCTATTTTTAGAACTACGACCAGTTACAATTACATTGCCTTTATATAATTTTAATCGTACTTTACCATTTACATTAACTTGTGAAGAATCAATCATTCCTTGTAACATTTCCCGCTCGGGACTCCACCAATAACCATTGTAAATTAAACTTGCATAGCGTGGCATTAATTCATCTTTAAGATGAGCTACTTCACGATCTAAAGTTAAAGATTCCATAGCCCGATGAGCTTTTAACATAACAGTACCACCAGGAGTTTCGTAACAACCACGAGATTTCATCCCAACATATCGATTTTCTACTAAATCTAACCGACCAATTCCATTTGCACCAGCAACTTTATTTAAATAAGTTAAAATCTCAGCTGGTGTCATTGTTTTTCCGTCGATTGCAACAATGTCACCTTGGATAAATTCTAATTCCAAAATTGTTGGTTGTTCTGGAGCTGCCTCTGGAGATACTGACCAACGCCACATATCAGCCTCTGGTTCATTCCAAGGCTCTTCTAAGATATCACCTTCATAGGAAATATGCAGTAGATTAGCATCCATTGAATAGGGAGATTTTTTACCTCGTTTCATTTCGATTGGAATGCCATGTTGTTCAGCATAATTTAGTAGTTTTTGTCGGGAATTTAAATCCCATTCTCGCCAAGGAGCTATTACTTTAATATCTGGTTTTAAAGCATAAGCTCCTAATTCAAAGCGAACTTGATCATTACCTTTGCCAGTAGCACCATGTGAAATAGCTTCTGCCCCAGTTTTATTAGCAATTTTAATTAGATATTTTGCAATTAGAGGTCGGGCAATAGAGGTTCCAAGCAAATATTCGCCCTCATATATAGCATTAGCTCGAAACATTGGGAAAACATAATCACGTGCAAATTCTTCTCGTAAATCTTCAATATAAATTTCTTTAATTCCAGCCGCTTTAGCTTTATTGCGTGCTGGTTCAAGTTCTTCTCCTTGGCCAATATCGGCTGTGAATGTTACAACTTCACATTGATATTTATCTTGAAGCCATTTAAGTATGATAGAGGTATCCAAACCGCCAGAATAAGCTAGTACAACTTTTTTTATATCAGTCATGTAATTAGAATCCTAATTAGGGATTTTTGGGGGGATTTATAAATATGATTAGATAGTAATTCTTAAATTACCAATGTTTATTAATTGACTGATGTTACGCAACCCATTTAGAGGGAATCCACTTATTAATAAGGAGGAATAGGGGTTTCTGCGTAACTTCAGTTAATTAAATTCAACATCAATTGTTTTAGTATCTATGGTAATCACACACCATTATTTATAACATTAGCACATGATTTTATTAAAATATTATGTACTAATATGTACTAAATTTGTAAAAATACTTTACAGATTTATATCGTAGTTATGAATATTCAGTTATTTAGGTATTTCAACTTTAGCATTTTTTAACAAACCATTGATATAATTTTGCATTTGGCGTGATTGCATGGCACTTCTAATCCTTTCTTTGATAGCTTCAAACTTAGGTAATTTTATAGCACGGACATCTTGTAATTGAATAACATGCCAGCCAAATCTAGTCTTAGCTGTGGTATACTTACCCTTCTCCAATTTTTCTACTGCTGCCCAAAATTCTGGTTCGGTCATTGCTTGACTAATCCAACCCAAATCACCACCTTGATTAGCAGAACCAATATCACTAGATTTATCTTTTGCTAAGACAGTAAAATCTTTACCAGCTTTCAATTCTTTAATGACAGCTTGAGCTTCTGCTTCAGTATTTAATTGAATATGTCGAACCTTATATTCATTAGGGATAGGAGCATTAGTTATCTGTTTATCGTATTCCATTTTTAATTCAACATCAGTTAACGGATTTTTATCCAAATGGTTACGAATGGCCATTGCCATTAATAATTTTTCTCGAGTTTCCTCTAGTTTTTTGATAAATTCAGGATGTTGCTCTAATTTCTCACGAATCGCATCTTGCTTTAACAATTCACGTTGTATCAATTCATCGATTAATATTTTTGGGTCAACCTCACTGCCACCATTACGAATTTTAGCGTAATCATCATACTGTTGTTGAGTGATAGTTATACCATTTACTATTGCAACTGCATCAGCAGGAACTTCAGCAGCGTAACTGGCTAATGGAACTAATAACACATATGATAATAAACCAATGCGAACATTAAACATATTTACTCCTTAAAATAGATTAAAGTTTATTTTACCTCGTAAAGTTTATCTTTATCAAGTAATAACCTAAATTTACCATAAAAAATACTTTAATTCTGGAAATTTTAAATAAAATGACTAGAAATAATTGTTCCCAGATTTTATTTAGAAACACTATGTTCCAGAAATTTTTCTTCAATTTTATCCCAGTAAAAATTAACAAATTATAATTTTCCGTTATATTGGATTTAATGGTTTAAATAATATTTCCGGTTGGTTAGATTTTTCAGTTTTCAGTTGTAAAATTAAATTAATACAACGTTGTTTGCAATCAAATAAATCAAATTCTTGTTTGCCATAGATTACGGCATTTAATTCATTAAATAATTCGGTAAGTTGATTATTTGTTGGTAATTGTTTAGCAATAGTCTGTAAAGAACTATTTTTGGGGATTTGCCAACGTGAATAGGCATATTCTTGAATCAAAGTTTTAATTTCCACAGCATTTTCAGCAGTATCCAAACGTCTCCTAAAAGTATTATTGCTAATGTATGGTTTAGTTTTTGGTATAACAATATTATGACGACCATGCCAAGACTGCCAAAGAGCTATTAATAATGCTAAGATGGATAAAATTAAACTGATATATTGAGTATTGGTAAATGCTAATTGTTGGACAACAGTAATTGGTGGTTGGGTTATTTGAACTGGAGCCTTATTAGTTGTTATACTATTTGCGTTGGCTATAACTTGAATAGTTTGAGCTGGTAATTCTGCCCAAGCTAGTTTTTGGTTGGGTAAATCCCACCAAGGTATACGAATAGCAGGCAATTCTAAGTTTCCAACAGTAGTCGGGATAATACTAAAATTGCTAATAATTGTACTAGCAGGCATTTTTTTATTTGATAAGAAAGTGCGTTCCACCTCTGGTTTAGGGGTTCTAACTTTAAAGTCAGCTGTATTTTTAATTAAATTTTCTAATTTAGGCAAAGCTTGACCACCCATACCTTCAGCAATTAATTTTAAGCTTAAAACCAAAGGAGTACCAGCTGTAACTGGCTTGCTAATATCACTTTCCCAATTATAAGTTAATTTTAAGTTTTGTAATGGTAACCAAGGCTGAGAAGTTGCAGGAGCTCGCACTTCTAAAGTGATCGGAGTACTGCTAATTGTTACTGGGCGATAATTATTGAAATTAAAAAAACTGTTAATATTCCTACGATTAACTTGTTTTAAGCCTTTCATTTTACCAGAATTTAATTTTAGCTTACCACTGCGTAAAGGAGTTAACAAATATTTTATTTGTGCTACTATGATCTGTTGACCATTAACAATTTTACGTTGTGGAATTATTTTATTTTGTAGCTGCTCCATTATTACATCATTACCGGGTGGAATTGCTTCTAAATCTCGTAATTCGCCTTTATAATATAAACGCAATGTATAAATAATTGGTTCATGTAAGTAAGGATTAGAATTAGAAACTTCAGCTTCTAATCGAATGTTATCATTACGTTTAATCGGATTAGACGTTATTCTCATTTTTATAGGCTGACTTTGCAGATAACCAACATCAGTTTTTAACTTCAATTTTGGAATTAGTAAAGTTCCAGTTGTTTGTGCCTCAAGATAATATTGCCAGATGATTTGGCTAGAAGATTTACCGTTTATTATTTGAGTTGAACGAGATTGTTGTTGACCATGAATAATAAATTTATTTTCCAATTCACCAAGTTCAGGTTCACTAAGTGCGTTAGCATCAGATAATTCTAAGGTAAGAGCAAAAGTATCTCCTAACATTACTTGGTTGCTATCGACTATTGCAGTTAATTGAGGTGCTGCCAATACAGGAAATGATATAATTAATAATATTAAAATAAGCATATGAGTAACTACTTGCTGAAGAGTTATACACAAGATTTGTACAAAAAAAATTGTTTATAATTTATAAAAACTAATGTTATGGTAAGTCTGATCTAAAGATATGGATTATATCAGATATGTACGTAAATTTTAAAATTAAATATAAAACTTCTTAATGATAAAAATTTTAACATTACTTATTTGTTTAAGCATTTGGCAACCAACAATAGCTGCTTCTACTAGAATTATATGTACACCAGGAGAATCATGTTTAGCAAAATTTTCAACTCCTTGGATGGCAGCTCTTATTTATGCAAATGAAGAACCTTCAGTAAATTCAATTTATTGTGGTGGTAGTTTAATTGCTCCTAATTGGGTGTTAACAGCAGCTCATTGTACTAAAAATGAAACGGCTGATGATATACAAGTTGTATTAGGACGTAAGACTCTTAGTGCAACCGGGACTGGTGAAATAATTGATGTTGAACAAATTATTATTCATCCTGAATATCAAAGTTATAATGATGAAAATCCATTAGCGGATATTGCCTTGTTAAAGTTAAAACATCCTTCAACTCAAACGGAATTTATACCAATAGCCAAAGCTGGAAATATTCAAATTGGCAATTTAGCATCGGTAATGGGTTGGGGACAAACTATTGTAAATAATACTTCTAGTTTTTCTGATACTTTGCAATATACTTCATTACCAATAGTATCTAATGAAATATGCAACCGATCTTATAATGATGACGTTACTGATTCTATGTTATGTGCTGGTTTTAAACAAGGCGGAACTGATGGTTGTAACGGGGATAGTGGTGGACCTCTGTTAATCAAATTTGAAGGTAAATGGCAACAAATTGGAATTATGAGTTGGGGAGAAAGTTGTGCTTTGGCAGGTTATTATGGAGTTTATACCAGATTAACATCATTTACCGATTTTATTGATAAATATGTAAAAAAGCCATGTGAAAATTTAGTAGCTCCAACATTACAAATCAGCGTAGAAAAATCTGTTGTAAATATTACTTGGGATAATGAATGTAAAGTAAAAGGTTATAAGTTTTATTCAGCTCCATATTCTTTTCCTATAAATCAGCTAACAATGGATAATATTATTGCTTACGATATAGGTTACAGTAACGAAATAAACATAGATTTACAGACTTTGCAAATGTTTGTGCCTTATCAAGATATATATGTTGCAGTGAAAGCCTATGATTGTGATAATGTTGAAAATTGTGATAATTATAGTGACTATTCCAATTTGGGAATAGTTTCGCTTGATTTAGGAATCATTTAAACTACTTCTCAACTTTAAAAGTTAAAGATAATTCTTGGTCATTGCGTAATACTTCTAATTCAACTTTATCAGCTACAGCTAGTTTTTGGATAAGACTTAAAGCTTTCAGGGGAGAATTAAGTTTTATGCCATTCACAGCCGTTAATATATCACCAGATTGCAAATCAAATTGAGATAATAAACTAGCATCTTTATTTGGCCTAATACGATAGCCCAATAATTTCCCCCCCCTACTCACAGCAGATACTTTAAACAATTGAGTTAATTGCTGTGGATTATATTTCAATTGTCGCTGATATTCTGCTAACAAGATTTCTGGCTTACTTTTTGCAGATTTATTTCTAAATCGATTAGTTTTATCGTCTTTATTGCCTATGAATCGTAGGGTTTCATACTTTCCATTTCT
>DRQV01000207.1 GCA_011371325.1 Thioploca sp. | reverse complement strand
TTTGATCACTGATAATTTTCTTTAATTCAGCTCTCCGAGCAGCATATTTTTTTACTGTTCGTAAACGTTTCGCTTCTCGATTGATAACAGAAAGTTTTGCCATAATAAATATCGAATTATTTTAATGGGAAGTTGAAAGCTTTAAGCAAGGCATGACCTTCTTCGTTTGTATTAGCCGAAGTAGTAAGTGTAATATCCATTCCTCGAATAACATCAATTTTGTCATAATCTATTTCTGGAAAGATAATTTGCTCTTTTATTCCTAAAGTATAATTACCTCTTCCATCAAAAGCTTTGCTAGAAAATCCACGAAAATCTCGAATTCTTGGAATAGCAATGCTAATAAGCCTATCCAAAAATTCATACATATGAGTTCGTCTTAAATTAACTTTACAGCCAATCGGCCAACCTTCACGTACTTTAAAATTAGAAATAGATTTACGGGCTTTAGTAATCACAGGTTTTTGACCTGCAATATTAGTCATATCAGAAACGGCCCGTTCAATTATTTTTTTATCCGCAACAGCAGCTCCCAAACCCATATTTATGGTAATTTGAACTAATTTAGGAACTTGCATAACACTTTTATATTTAAACTGTTGCATTAACTCAGGCACAATAGTTTCTTGGTAATATTTGCGTAATCTTGCCATTATTCAGTAATTACTTCATCAGTTGACTTAAAATAACGTACCTTAGTTCCATCCTCAAGATATTTAAAACCAACTCGGTCTGCTTTATTAGTAGTTGGATTGACTAAGGCAACATTAGAGATATGAATTGGCATTTCTTTGTCAATAATGCCTCCAGCAACATTCTGCATTGGATTAGGACGAGTATGACGTTTAACTAAATTAATATTCTCAACTACTATCCTATCATTTTTTACAACTTTAACAACCTTTCCAAGCTTATCTTTATCTTTGCCAGCAATAACTATTACTTCATCACCTGTTTTTATTTTTCTCATTTATTACCTCATCAAATAACTTCTGGGGCAAGAGAAACAATCCGCATAAATCTTTCACTTCTCAATTCACGAGTAACTGGCCCAAAAATACGAGTACCTATAGGTTGAGATTGATTGTTAAGCAAAACAGCAGCATTACCATCAAAACGAATCAAAGAACCATCTGGCCGTCTTACACCTTTACAAGTTCTAACCACTAATGCTTGATAAATCTCACCTTTCTTAACTTTGCTACGTGGAATTGCTTCTTTTACACTAACTTTAATAACATCTCCTATATTAGCATAACGCCGATGTGAGCCACCTAAAATTTTAATACATTTAAGTTTTTTTGCTCCACTATTATCAGCTACATCTAGTATAGTTTGCATTTGTATCATAGCTTTTTCTCAATATTTTTAAAAAATTATAATCATGATTTTAATTGAGTGGAATATCCATTATTTAGATAACAAAGCTGTTTTTTGTCAAAGATTAAGATTATTTGCTAAATCAACAACTTGATTATCTAAGCATTTGTAAGCTAATCTGACGTAAAATTTTAGTCATCCTATGTAATTGAAGAGCTTTTCCGAACTACTTGTTCTAATCGCCAACTCTTAGTTTTGGATAAAGGACGACATTGAATAATTTCAACAATATCACCAACTCCACATATTTGTTCTTCATCATGAGCATGTAATTTAGTTGAACGTTTAATATATTTTCCATACTTAGGGTGTTTTACTTTACGTTCCACCAACACAGTAATAGTCTTATCCATTGAATTACTGGTTACACGACCAACATGAGACACTTTCACCTTTTGTTTATCCATAACTTAAGCGGCCCTTTTTTCATTAATAACCGTTTTTACTCTAGCAATATCTCGCTTTACACTACGTAATCGGGTATGTCGGTTAAGTTGACCATTAGCTTTTTGCATTCTTAAGCTAAAATATTCTCGTAATAATTCCAATAATTCAGTATTTAATTCACTAACAGCTTTAGTGCGTAATTCTCTAGCTTGCATCACATTATCACTCTGGTTGCAAAAGTAGTTGGCACAGATAACTTGGCAGCAGCTAAACGAAATGCTTCTCTAGCTACTTTCTCGCTAACTCCTTCAATTTCATACAACACACTACCTGGTTGAACTAAAGCCACCCAATATTCAACATTACCTTTTCCCTTACCCATACGAACTTCCAAAGGCTTTTTGCTGATTGGTTTATCTGGAAACATTCGAATCCATAACTTACCACCACGCTTTACATGTCTAGTAATAGTCCTACGAGCTGATTCAATCTGCCGGGCAGTAATCCGTCCGTGACCTGTAGATTTAAGGCCAAATTCGCCAAAACTAATTTTATTACCACGTTGAGCATTACCTCGATTGTGGCCTTTCATTTGTTTTCTAAATTTTGTTCGCTTAGGTTGTAACATAATTAATCTTGCTTACCAATAATTTCGCCTTTAAAAATCCATACTTTAATACCAATAATTCCATAGGTAGTATTAGATTCTGCAAAGCCATAGTCTATATCTGCACGTAGAGTATGTAGAGGTACACGTCCTTCTCTATACCATTCTTGCCTAGCAATTTCGGCACCATTTAAACGTCCACTCACATTAATACGAATTCCTTGAGCACCTAATCGCATTGCATTACCCACCGCTCTTTTCATTGCTCGCCTAAACATTATTCTTCGTTCAAGCTGTTGAGCTATATTCATTGCAACTAAATGGGCATCAATTTCTGGTTTACGGATCTCTTCTACACTTATATGTACTGGTATACCCATCATTTTAGTTATTTTAGTCCGTAACCTATCAATATCCTCACCTTTTTTTCCAATCACAATACCAGGGCGAGCAGTATGAATAATAATACGAGCATTACGAGCTGGACGTTCAATTCGTACTTTACCAACAGAAGCTTGTTTTAATTCCTGTTTGATAAAGTCTCTAACTTTCAGATCAACATTTAGGTATTCGGCAAAATTTCTCCCACTAGCATACCATTTTGATGACCAGTCTTTTATAATTCCTAGACGAATTCCTATTGGATGTACTTTTTGGCCCATAATAAACTCAATTTAAGTCAGAGACTATAACTGTAATGTGACTAGTGCGTTTTAAAATACGGTTACCACGTCCTTTAGCACGGGGCCGCATACGTTTAAGGGTTGACCCTTCATTAATATATATTGCAGATACATGCAACTCATCTATATCTATGCCTTGATTATTCTCAGCATTAGCAATAGCACAATCTAATGTTTTCTTAATTAACTTGGCTGCTTTTTGTTTACTAAACTTTAATAAATTCAAGGCATGTTCAACTGGTAAACCACGAATTTGGTCGGCAACTAAACGCCCCTTCTGAGCAGACATACGTATATATTTATGTAAAGAAACTGTTTCCATTATTTTTTGCTCTTTCTATCACCTGTCTGGTGGCCTCGATAAGTTCGAGTTATCGCAAATTCCCCTAATTTATGTCCAACCATATTTTCGGTGACAAATACTGGAATATGTTGACGGCCATTATGAATAGCCATAGTTAAACCAACCATCTCTGGAATAACCATAGAACGTCGTGACCAAGTTTTTATTGGACGTTTACTCCTAGTAGCTACAGCCTTTTCAATTTTACTCAATAAATGTAAATCTACAAAAGGCCCTTTTTTAATTGAACGTGGCATATTTTTAAACCTTTAATATTTTAACGACGGCGACGGATAATCATCTTAGAGGTACGCTTATTAGTACGGGTTTTAGCACCTTTAGTTGGAAAACCCCAAGGAGTAACAGGATGTCTTCCACCAGAACTACGACCTTCACCACCACCATGAGGGTGATCTACTGGATTCATAGCAACACCACGAACAGTAGGTCGAACACCACGCCATCTTTTTGCACCGGCTTTACCTAATGAAATAAGACTATGAGTTGAATTACCCACCTCTCCTAAAGTTGCTCTACAATCAACCGATATTTTACGAACTTCTCCAGAACGTAAACGCAAAGTTGCATACCGATCTTCACGAGCCACTATTTGAGCATAATTACCTGCACTGCGAGCTATTTGAGCTCCTTTGCCTGGTTTTAATTCTATACAATGAATTAAAGTTCCCATAGGTATACTTCGCAATGGCATACAATTACCTGATTTTACAGGTACATGACCTCCAGAGACAATTATATCACCTACTTTAACATCCTTTGGTGCAATAATATAACGACGTTCACCATCATTATATAATAATAAGGCTATATTTGCACTACGATTAGGATCATATTCTATTTGTTCTATTTTAGCTGGAATACCATCTTTATTACGTTTAAAATCAATTATACGATAATGTCGCTTATGCCCACCACCACGATGTCTAACTGTGATACGTCCATGATTATTACGTCCACTAGTCCTAGTTTTTTTACTAAGTAAAGATTTATGTGGCGAACCTTTATGAAGTTCGGAGTTATTTTCTTTAACTACAAATCTACGTCCAGGCGAAGTTGGATTAGTTTTAATGAGAGCCATAATAATTAGTGATAGTTAAAGTTTAAAATTTTAATGTCATTCAGCTTCTCTAAAGCTAATATCAAACCCAGGCATCAAACCTACATAAGCTTTTTTCCAATCTGTACGTTTTCCTTGAACTTTGCCAAAAATTTTACGTTTTCCTTTGACATTACAGATACGTACTGCTTTGACTTTAACATTAAATAGTAATTCTACTGCCTGCTTAACTTCTTTTTTAGTTGCATCTTTCAATATCTTAAATACAAACTGTTGTTTATTATCAGACAAGGCAGTTGCTTTTTCAGAAATATGTGGAGTAATCAAAACCTTCATCAAGCGTGCTTGATTCATATTGATAACCTCTTTTCTAATTCTCTAATTGTTGCAACATTAGTTAATACTTGTTTTGATCTAATTAAATTTACAGGATTAATCTTAATCACTTGAACTACATTCAAATAATGAATATTACGTGATGCTAAACTTAAATTTGTATTTTCTTCTGGAGTTACAATTAGCATTTGCTTATTATCTAATTCAATACGTTGCAAATATTCTAATAATAAAGCAGTTTTAGGACTATCAAACGAAAAATCCTCAACCACCAATAAACGTTCTTGTCTCAACAACTCAGATAAAATAGAACGTAAAGCACCCCTATACATCTTTTTATTTATTTTTTGAGAATAGTCTCTAGGTTTAGCAGCAAAAGTAACTCCACCACCTTTCCATAAGGGACTAGTTACACTACCAGCTCTAGCTCGTCCAGTACCTTTTTGTCGCCAAGGTTTACTACCTGTTGCCTTTACTTGAGATCGATTTTTTTGAGCTTTTGTACCAGCACGACCACCAGCTAAATAACACGTCACTGCTTGATGTATTAAAGGTTCATTAAATTCTGTATTAAACACTTTATCAGATACATCTATAATACTGTCCTGTGTCCCACTTAAACTTAACTGCATTGTCTTGATTCTTTAAAATTTAGTGAATTTTATTTATGCCTTAGCATTTTTCATTTTAATAGCTGGACGAATAAATACATCGCCACCAGGAGCACCTGGTATCGCACCTTTAACTAATAACAATTGCCTATCTATATCAACCCGTACAATTTCAAGATTTAATGTGGTACAACGAGCATTACCCATATGACCAGCCATTTTTTTACCTTTAAAAACCCGCCCAGGAGTCTGATTTTGGCCAATAGAACCAGCTGATCTATGGGATAATGAATTACCATGTGTAGCATCTTGCATTCTAAAGTTATGTCGTTTTATAACTCCCGCAAATCCTTTACCCTTTGTTAAGCCTGTAATATCCACTTTTTGACCTTGGGTAAAAATATCAACTCCAATACTTTGACCTAATTCAAATGTCTTATTATCATCAATTCTAAATTCCCAAAAATGACGACCCTCTTCTACATTAGCTTTGGCTAAATGACCTTTTATTGGCTTATTAAGTTTGGCAACTTTATGAGTTCCACAAGTAACCTGTACTGCATTATAACCTTCTTTAGCAACTGATTTAATCTGAGTAACACGGTTAGGAGAAACCGAAATAACCGACACTGGTATAGATTTACCATCTTCAGAGAAGATTCGTGTCATTCCACGTTTTTGCCCCACAATCATCATAATTTAATATCCTTTATGAAACTCAAATTGTTAATTAAGTTTAATTTGTACTTCAACCCCAGCGGCCAAATCTAATTTCATTAAAGAATCTACTGTTTTATCAGTAGGATCAATAATGTCTAATAAACGTTTATGAGTCCGGATTTCATATTGATCACGAGCATCTTTATTAACATGCGGTGAAACCAAAACGGTAAATTTTTCTTTTTTAGTTGGCAATGGAATAGGTCCACGCAATCTTGCTCCAGTACGTCTTGCTGTTTCCACAATTTCTCGTGCCGACTGATCAATTAATTTATAATCAAAGGCTTTCAAACGAATCCGAATACGTTGATTAACCATTGTAGCCATAATTCTTCTCTTTCATTAATTTGTCTTTTTAATTACTGCTTCAGCAATACTGGTTGGAGCTTCATTGTAACAATCAAACTGCATGGTATAATTAGCACGACCTTGAGTTAAAGAACGTAAATCGGTTGCATAACCAAACATTTCAGCCAAAGGAACCTCTGCTTGAATGATTTTACCTGTTGGCAAATCATCCATTCCTTGTAAAATTCCACGTCGACGGTTTAAATCACCCATCACATCACCCATATATTCTTCTGGAGTTACTACTTCTACAGCCATAATTGGCTCTAATAATACCGCATCAGCTTTACTTGCTCCTTCTTTGAATCCCATAGAGCCGGCAATTTTAAATGCCATTTCATTAGAATCAACTTCGTGATAAGAGCCATCAAATAAAGTTACTTTTACATCAACCATTGGAAATCCAGCAACAACACCATTTTGCATTTGTTCTTGAATTCCCTTATCAACAGCTGGAATATATTCTTTAGGAATAACACCACCAACAATTTCATTCACAAACTGATAGCCAGAACCAGCTTCTAAAGGTTCTATCTTCAACCATACATGACCATATTGACCTCGACCACCAGATTGTCGAACAAATTTACCTTCTTGTTCAACCGTTTTCCGAATAGTTTCTCGATAAGCTACTTGTGGAGCTCCAACATTGGCTTCAACTCCAAATTCACGTCTTAAACGATCTATAATAACTTCTAAATGAAGTTCACCCATCCCAGATATGATAGTCTGACCCGTTTCTTCATCAGTATGAATTCGGAAAGATGGGTCTTCGGCTGCTAGTTTAGACAATGATAACCCCATTTTTTCTTGGTCGGAACGGGTTTTTGGCTCTACTGCAATCGAAATTACAGGTTCTGGAAATTCCATCTTCTCCAGAGTTATTATATGATCTTTATCACATAGGGTTTCACCAGTAGTCACATCTTTTAAACCAACTGCGGCTGCAATATCACCAGCTCTAACTTCTTTTATTTCTTCACGAGTATTAGCATGCATTTGTAAAATCCTACCAATCCGCTCTCTTTTTCCTTTCAACGGATTATACACACCATCACCAGAATTTAACACTCCAGAATAAACCCGAAAATAGGTTAAAGAACCTACAAATGGGTCAGTAGCTACTTTGAATGCTAATGCAGCAAACGGTTCGTCATCACTAGAGGCACGTTCAGCTTCAGTATCTTTACCATCATCCAATATTCCTTTTACGGCCGGTACATCACAAGGAGCTGGTAGATAATCAATAATGGCATCCAACATTGCTTGCACACCTTTGTTTTTAAAAGCTGAACCGCACAATATAGGGGTTATTTCATTAGCTATGGTACGTCGACGAATCCCCATTTTAATTTCTGACACGGATAAATCACCTTCATTCAGGTATTTTTCCATCAGTTCATCGTTCGTTTCCGCAACTGATTCTAATAAATGTTCTCTCCATTTTAAACATTCATCTAGCATATCTTTTGGGATTTCAGCTTCTAAAAATTTTACTCCTTGACTGGAATCATCCCAATAAATTGCTCGCATTTTAACTAAATCCACTACACCAGAGAAATTATCTTCAGCCCCAATCGGCAACTGTAATAACACTGGATTTGCGGCTAAACGTTCTTTAATCTGCTCAACCACCCGTAAAAAGTTAGCTCCTGCTCTATCCATCTTATT
>DRQV01000206.1 GCA_011371325.1 Thioploca sp. | reverse complement strand
GAATTACCATCTATGGATGGAGTAGAAAAAGTAATTATAAATGAAGATGTCATTGCTGGAAATAGTGAGCCTTTGATTGAATACAATTATGTAGAAAAACAATTATCTTCAGTAAATTTATAAAAAAAATATGTCCAATCAAGAACAATTAGTTTTACCAATTTTACCATTGAGGGATGTAGTTGTTTATCCTAATATGGTTATTCCTTTATTTGTGGGACGAGAAAATTCCGTTTATGCTTTAGAAAAAGCTTTAGCTAGTGATAAACAAATTGTACTAGTAGCCCAAAAAAGTGCATCAAAAGATGAGCCTAATATAAAAGATATTTACTTAACAGGTACGATTGCAACAATTTTGCAGTTATTAAAACTACCTGATGGTACTATAAAAGTATTAGTAGAAGGTAAAAAAAGAGTAAAAATAGTTGATTTTAAAATAGCTGATAATATTTCATCGGTAGTCCCACTAATCACTAGTACAGGTGATGAAAAAGAAATAGCGATATTATCACGTTCCATTGTAGACCGTTTTGAGCATTATATAAAACTTAATAAAAAAATACCATTAGAAATTCTTAATTCTTTATCTAGCATTTCTAATCCAGGTAGATTAGCAGATACTATTGCTGCTCATATGGCAATTAAGATTGAAGAAAAGCAGACCATCTTAGAAATAATGGAAGTACAAAAACGTCTGGAGTATTTAGTAACTTTAATCGAATCTGAAATTGATTTGTTTCAAGTTGAAAAACAAGTACGGAAACGAGTTAAAGGTCAGATGGAGAAAAATCAACGAGAATATTATCTCAACGAACAAATGAAAGCAATTCAAAAAGAATTAGGAGAACTTGATGATGTTCCTAATGAATTTGATGAATTAGCGGAGAAAATTGAAACCGTTGGTATGCATAAAGAAGCCAAGGATAAGGTTACAGCAGAATTTAATAAACTTAAAATGATGTCGCCAATGTCGGCTGAAGCAACAGTAGTACGTAATTATATTGATATAATGCTTGCAGTACCATGGAAAAAACGTACTAAAACTAATCGTAATATTGCTAAAGCCGAAGAAATTTTAGCTGCTGATCATTATGGATTAGAAAAAATTAAAGAACGAATTTTAGAATATCTAGCAGTACAACAGAGAGTAAAAAAACTTAAAGGTCCAATTTTATGTTTAGTTGGCCCGCCTGGAGTAGGTAAAACATCTCTAGGTCTTTCTATTGCTAGAGCTACCAATCGTAAATTTATTCGCATGTCATTGGGTGGAGTACGTGATGAAGCTGAAATTCGTGGTCATAGACGTACTTATATAGGTTCTTTACCTGGAAAGATTATTTACAATTTATCTAAAGTTGAAACACGTAATCCGCTATTTTTATTAGATGAAGTTGATAAAATGTCGATGGATTTTCGTGGAGATCCAGCTTCAGCTTTATTAGAAGTTCTTGATCCAGAACAGAATAATACCTTTAATGATCATTATTTAGAAGTAGATTATGACTTATCTGATGTAATGTTTATTGCAACAGCTAATAGTTTAAATATCCCATCTCCTTTATTAGATAGAATGGAAGTTATTCGTATACCTGGTTATACTGAACAAGAAAAGCTCAATATTGCAAAAGGTTATTTAATTCCAAAACAATTAAAAAATCATGGTCTTAAAGATACTGAAATTAAAATTAATGATGGGATTATTTATGATATTATCCGACATTACACTCGCGAAGCTGGAGTACGAAATTTAGATCGTGAAATAGCCAAAATTTGTCGTAAAGTAGTTAAAGAGATATTATTAAAAACTACTAAATCTAAGAAAAAAATTATTAATTCGATAAATGTTAAAAAATATTTAGGTGTACAACGTTATCGTTATGGACAGGCAGAAGAATTAGATCGTATTGGACAAGTCACAGGATTAGCATGGACTGAAGTAGGTGGCGATTTACTTAATATAGAAGTTGCTATAATGTCTGGAAAAGGAAAACTATCATATACCGGGCAACTAGGCGATGTTATGCAAGAATCTATACAAGCAGCCATGAGTGTAGTACGATCTCGTTCAGTTAGTTTAGGAATAAATGATAATTTTTATCAAAAATATGATATACATATTCATGTACCAGAAGGTGCTACCCCTAAAGATGGACCTAGTGCTGGAGTTGGAATGTGTACCGCTATAGTTTCAGCATTAACTGATATTCCAGTGCGATCAGATGTAGCAATGACTGGAGAAATAACATTACGTGGAGAGGTTCTACCAATTGGGGGTTTAAAAGAAAAATTATTAGCTGCTTTGAGAGGTGGAATACATACTGTATTAATTCCTGATGAAAATCTGCGGGATATGGAAGAAATACCTGATAACATTAAAAAAAGTTTAACTATTAAACCAGTTAAGTGGATTGAAGAAGTGCTTAGTGTTGCTTTGCAAAGAATGCCGATACCGCAAGACCTTATTAAACTTGATGAATCTAAATCCAAAAATATTGGACTGGATGAAAATATACAGACTCATTGACATCTACTCAAAATATATGTTATTGATTGTTTTTAAATGGATTAAAAACTTTATATTAAACTTTTACTTACCTAAATAACGGGGAAAAAATGAATAAATCAGAATTAATTGCAACAGTTTCAGAAAATACAGATATTCCAAAAACTACTATTTCTAAAGCAGTTGACGCTATGATGGATGCTATTAAAGATGCTCTTTCCGATGGTGATACAGTAACTTTAATAGGATTTGGTACTTTTTCAGTGCGTGATCGAGCTGCTCGAGTAGGAAGAAATCCACGTACTGGTGAACGTCTTGATATTAAAGCAACAAAAGTCCCAGTATTTAAACCTGGTAAATCTATGAAAGATGCTGTTAATTAAATTACTATTTTTTAACAATATAAATAATCGATAATTTTTTTATTAT
>DRQV01000205.1 GCA_011371325.1 Thioploca sp. | reverse complement strand
TCCGACTTAGGAGGAATCTCTATTTAAATTACTTGAGATTCTTCACTTCATTCGTTCCTCATTACGTTCTGAATGACATTTTAATATTAAATAACTGATTATAAGAAATTTACAATTATTGATATGTCGAACTCACGTTAATTATAATTTAACTGACTATCAACCGACTAAAACAAGCCTTTGTTCTTTTTTCTAACAGCAAAGCGGTCTCGTATCTTTAATTGAATAGCGTGGTTTTTTTCTTTATAAATTGTTGTTACCTTTATAGCTTCAAAAAAATGAACGATTCATGGAGTTATACAAGCAGCATCAATTAAAAATTTACAATTCGCTTTCTAATAAAAAAGAAGCATTTGAACCCTTAATCGAAGGCTATATAGGTATGTATGTTTGTGGACCAACCGTGTATAGCAATGTGCATTTGGGCAATGTACGAACCTTTTTATCTTTTGATTTAATATATAGGTATTTTAAACATTTGGGCTATAAGGTACGCTATGTACGTAATATTACTGATGCTGGTCATTTAGAAAATGATGCCGATGTAGGTGAAGATAGAATTGCCAAAAAAGCACGTTTAGAGCAAATAGAGCCCATGGAAGTAGTGCAGCGCTATACGGTCGATTTTCATAATGTATTGAATACTTTTAATTTCTTACCACCTAGTATAGAACCTACAGCTACAGGTCATATCATTGAACAAATTGAAATTATTAAAGAGATTTTAGAAAAAGGATTAGCATACGAAATAAACGGATCGGTATACTTTGACGTGTTAAAGTATAATGAAAATGAACACTATGGTATTCTTAGCGGAAGAAATATAGAAGACTCTATACATAATACTCGTGAGCTTGACGGACAATCTGAAAAGAAAAATCCACAAGATTTTGCCCTCTGGAAAAAAGCACAACCAGAACACATTATGCGTTGGCCTTCACCGTGGAGTGATGGCTTCCCAGGATGGCATTTAGAATGTACCGCTATGAGTACTAAGTATTTAGGAAAACAATTTGACATTCATGGAGGTGGAATGGATTTAAAGTTTCCGCATCACGAATGTGAGATTGCACAAGCAAATGCCTCTAACCACCAAATGCCGGTAAATTATTGGATGCATACCAATATGCTAACCCTAAACGGTCAGAAAATGGCAAAATCGACAGGCAATTATATTTTGCCTAATGACTTTTTTACTGGAGACAATAAACATTTGAGCAAGATTTACGTAGCACCAGTGGTACGCTTTTTTATGCTACAAGCAAATTACAGAAGCATCCTTGATTTTTCTGATGATGCCTTATTGGCTTCCGAAAAAGGCTACTATCGTTTGATGAATGCAGTACATCAGCTAGATAGTTTATCAGCTTCAAAATCATCAACACTACCAATTAATGATTGGCTAAAAAGCTGTTATGACGCTATGAATGATGATTTTAACAGTCCCATTTTAATAGCAAACCTATTTGAAGGTGTTAAGTATATTAATTTACTAAAAGAAGGTAAAGAGTCATTAAATGCAGAAGATTTAGAAGTATTTAAAACAACTATAAAAGCATTTGTTTTTGATGTGTTAGGCTTGGTAGATATTATATCAGAAGATACCACCGATAAATTAGCAACCGTTATAGAGATGCTTATAAAAATGAGAAACGAAGCCAGAGAAAATAAAGACTGGGCATTGTCTGATAAGATTAGAGATGAACTACTCGAAAAGGGTATTCAGTTAAAAGATGGTAAAGACGGCACCACATTTTCTGTAAATTAATAAAAATAGGGTTCTACCACGAATTTAGTTGGAAAAAATGAAAATACACAGTTCTGTCATTTCGACAGAGAGAGGAACGAACGACGAGAAATCTCTTAAAATAAAGGTTTTGAGATTCCTCATCACACCTAAGGCCGTTCTGTCGTAATGACATTACCCATTAAAATAACAGTAGAACCAAACAAATAAACCATTAAACAAATCCACCATTAAATAATTAAACCATTAAGCAAATAGTTACATACCCATTTATTTTACTCGTTAAGTTTTACCAAGCGGCTATTTCACCCTATACGCCATCGAGTTGTAGGTATTCACCAACCTGTTCACATTATACCATAGAAGCCTTGCAAAAACACGGGTTGTTTAAAGGAGGCTGGTTGGCTATAAAAAGAATTTTTAGTTGCCATCCTTGGGGAGGTAAAGGATATGACCCTGTACCAGATAATAATTCTAAAAAAGAACAAATCAACAAATCAACAAATCAACAAATCAACAATTAATATATAAACAATTAAATATATATTTACAATCTCAAATCTAGAATATGAATATTTTACTTTCTATAGACTGGAATTTCAACCCAGACGTATTTAAAATAGGTAATTTTCCTGTTAAATATTACAGTTTAATGTATGTCTTGGCTTATGTGATAGGCTTACAACTTATGAAAAAAATCTATCAAAAAGATAAAATTTCATTAGACAAACTCGATCCGCTGTTTATGTATATAGTCATAGCCATGTTAATTGGGGCAAGAATGGGGCACTATTTATTTTATGAAGAAGACTACACCATAGCAGAAGTTTTTTTACCGTTTAAATTACACCCTTTCGAATATACCGGTTATAGAGGCTTGGCAAGTCATGGTGCTATTATAGGTATGATTATAGCAACGTATATCTATAGTAGACGAGTTGTAAAAAAACCATTATTATGGACACTCGACCGTATGGCAGTTGTTTCAGCACCAGGAACTGTATTTGTCAGGTTAGGTAATTTATTCAATTCAGAAATCGTAGGAAGTAAAACCAATACCGATTTTGGCTTTAAATTCATTAGAAATGATATTAGCGGATATGATGCCATGCGTATAACAGGTGCTAAAAGTGTAAATAGAGCCTATGATTTAATTGCTAATAGTTCGCGGTTTAAAGAAACACTTATGGGAGTGCCTAATAGGTATCCAACTCAAATTTATGAGGCGGTTGGCTATTTAGTAACCTTTTTAGTTTTATGGTATATCTATTGGAAAACAGACAAAAAACAACAGTTCGGCTATCTTTTCGGAGTTTTTATGGTAATGCTATGGTCTATACGATTTATCATTGAGTTTTATAAAGAGTGGCAAGGTGGTATAGAAACTTGGTTTGATGTTAATTTAAATACAGGTCAATTATTAAGCATTCCCCTTGTTTTGGTAGGCTTTTATTTTATGTTTAGGAAGCATTAGTGTAAATCTTTGAGAATAGTGTAATTTATAAGGTTTTTATTGTTGATTTATTAACAAAATAAAAATTTAATGATTATATTCGCTTTTTCAAAATAATAACTAATTTAAAACTAAACATTTATGAAAACAAAAATTTACTCTTTAGTAGTAGTATTATTGTTGTCAGTTTCCGCATTTGCACAGTCTTATGAGGTCAGCGGAACTGTTAGTGATAATAGCAACCAACCTTTACCGGGAGTTTCGGTAGTTGTTAAAGGAACAACGACAGGAACATCAACCGATTTTGATGGAAAATACAAGCTCCAAGTAAATAAAGGAGATGTATTGGTATTTACCTTTGTAGGGTTTGAATCACAAGAAATAACGATGGACGGTTCTGCAACCGTTAATGTTACCTTGAAATCGGGTGTTGCACTTGATGAGGTTGTGGTTATCGGTTCTAGAAACAAAAATAGAACGGCTGTTGATACACCTGTTCCGGTAGATATATTAGATGTAAAAGAATTGACAGCCTCAGCACCCCAAATATCAGTCAATGCTATTCTAAATTATGCTGCTCCCTCTTTTACTTCAAATACACAAACTATTTCTGATGGTACTGACCATATTGATCCTGCTTCATTAAGAGGACTAGGGCCAGACCAAGTTCTCGTATTAATTAATGGTAAAAGACGCCATAAAAGTTCTTTAATAAATGTAAATGGAACATTTGGTAGAGGTTCTGTCGGAACTGATATGAATGCAATTCCTTCACATGCAATTGATAGGATAGAAATTTTACGAGATGGTGCAGCCGCCCAATATGGCTCTGATGCCATTGCAGGAGTTATTAACATTGTCTTAAAGAAAAGTACAGATTTGTCAGTAATATTGAATGCAGGTACTAACCTAACAAATGTAGAAGATGACGTAACAGGATTAAGTGATAATAAAACTGATGGAGAAAGATTAGGAGTTGCCTTAAATTATGGTCTACCTATTGGCGAAAAAGGTGGGTATATTAACTTTACAGGTTCTTTTGATTTTAGAGGAAGAACTAATAGAATGTTAGAGTGGGAAGGTTCCATCTTTAATGCTTATAATGCTATTGAAAATGTAGCAAGAGTAGGAGGTACCAACTTTGAAGATTTATCATTTGCACAAATACAATTTTTAGGTGCCAATGTAAGTCATTTTTCACCTCAATTACAAACCGATATTGCCGCTGCAACATCTATTGCAGATTTACGATCAATTTTAAACGTTGATGTAACAGATGCAGAATTGGCTGCAAGAGGATTAAAGAGAAGTGATTTTAACATGAATGTAGGTCAATCTGAATTGAGAAATGCACAATTCTTTGCCAATATGAGTATTCCTGTAAGTGAAGATACAGAGATTTATGCTTTTGGTGGCGTAGGGTTTAGAGGAGGTAATGCTACAGGTTTCTATAGATTGCCTAATCAAAACAGAACTTATACACCAGCATATCCAAATGGTTTTTTGCCACAAATTCATTCAAATATTATTGATAAATCATTGGCAGTAGGCATTAGAGGTAAACTAGGTGATTGGGATGTTGATTTTAGTAATACTTGGGGTACAAACTCCTTTAATTTTAATATTCAAAACTCTCTAAATGCTTCTTTAGGAAATGCTTCACCATTTCAAGCCAATGCTGGAGGTTTTGCATATACCGAGAATACTATTAATTTTGATGTGAGTAGATTCTTTGAAGATCAAATGGAAGGATTAAACATTGCATTTGGTGCAGAATTTAGACTAGAAAATTATGAAATTGTAGCAGGTAGCGAAGAATCATATGCACAATACAATACGTTAGGTAATGTACATGACCCTACAGACCCAAATTCTATCGTACCAACTGACTTTTTTGGAAGATCTAGACCAGGAGGTATTCAAGTATTTCCAGGGTTTAGACCTGATAATGAATTAAATGAATATAGAAACTCTATTGCAGGGTATTTAGATATTGAAGCAGATATTACTGAAGCATTTTTATTAACAGGAGCTGTTCGATATGAAAATTATTCTGATTTTGGAGAAACCGTAAATGGTAAAATTTCTACAAGATTAAAAGTAGGTGAGAATTTTAATATACGTGGTGGATTACAAACAGGTTTCCGCGCTCCATCGTTACACCAAATACATTTTAATTCAACATCTACATTATTTATTGATGGTGACCCATTTGAAGTAGGAGTATTTCCAAATACCTCAAGAATAGCAAGAATTTTAGGGATTAATAAATTAAAAGAAGAAACTTCATTTGGGGCTACGTTTGGTTTTACTGCCAAAGTACCTAGTGCAAATTTAAAAATCACTGTCGATGGCTATATTTTAGATATAGATGATAGAGTTATTGAAACTGGGCAATTTACAGCTGATGGTAATCCAGAATTAGAGGCCTTATTTGCGCAAGCAAATGCTGAGAGAGTTGGATTTTTCGCCAATGCAGTTGATACAGAGACAAAAGGTGTTGATGTTGTTGTAAATCATAACGCAGACGTAAGTGATAAAGTATCTATTTCTAGTACCTTAGCATTTACCATTTCTGATACAGAAATTCAAAAAGTTAATGTACCAAGAGCCATTGCTAATGCAGGTTTAACAGAAAGATTTTTCGACCCAACAAGTAGAGTTTATCTAGAGTCTGCGGTGCCAAGAGTTAAAGGTAATTTATCTCACAATATAAAAATTGGAGATAAATGGAATATCTTTTTACGTAATTCATATTTTGGAGAAGTGACAGAAGCGACAAATAATGTTGCTAGCGGATTTCTTACTGCTACTGAAACAACAGCAAACTCACGTAATATTTCACAAATTCAAGTAAATTCAGGTGACTATACTATCAATAGACTTTATGATTTGAATTATGCAGGTAAAATAGTTACTGATTTGAGTTTTGGTTATAACCTAGATGAAAATACTAAATTAACTGTAGGAGCGAATAACCTGTTAGATGTTTATCCAGATGCTAATGACCCAGCATTTAGATCATCAGGAAGATTTATTTACTCTAGACGTTCTCAGCAATTTGGTACAAATGGACGTTTTGTATTTGCGAGACTTAGCTTTACTTTAAAATAAAAACATATAAAATATAAATCAATGAAAAAAATAGTTAAAATATTTTTCGTAATGCTAACCATAAGTTTAGCATTTACATCTTGTGAAGATGACAACTCCGCTGTTGTTGACTTTATTGATACAGAACCAAAAACAGTTTCATTTAATGAATCCCAACTTATTGTAGATCCGAGTGCAACAGCATTTAATTTACCTATTGCTGTAAGTCCTTCAAATTTTAGTGGTAATTTTTTAATAGAATACACAATTAATGGTGTTGGAGCATCGCAAACATTTTCTGGTGGTCAAGCTGCTCAGATACCTTTAGATGTTTCAGAACTAGGTACTATTTATGATTTAGTAATTGATAGAGTTACAGTGATTGGAACAGAAGTTGGTGTTATAGATGGATCAAAGAATGCGGCTAGAGTGGTAGTTGCACCAGAAGCGCCTCCTGTTAATGCTGACGAACTTCAATTGATATTAGCATGGCCAGATGCAGCTAATAACGATCTAGATTTTGTAGTAACAGATGCAGATACATTTATAGTAGATAACAGTCAAAGTACATCTGCAGGCGAAGACATTGCACTTCCAAATGCTCAACCAGATGGTAATTATAGAGTTTTCGTTCGTAACTGGACATCAGCTTTAGACCCTATACCTTTTG
>DRQV01000204.1 GCA_011371325.1 Thioploca sp. | reverse complement strand
TATCAACTAATTGTCCAATATGTTCTGGAGATGGTTTAATCCAACCTATTAAGCTAAATATTTCTGGGGAATCTATACTGATATCCGTGCCTGATATTCCAGATTTAACTCTAATTTCCCCAGCAACACTAAATCCTTCTATACCAGTACAGGTTAAATCATATTTAACTAAATTTCTAATTGGATCATTAGTTTGTAATGTTAATTGGGCAGTATATTCACCGATTCCGACCGGAGTACATTGTACAACTAATAGATGTTCACTTCCACCATCAGGTATTGAAAATGGAGCCATACCATCAATAATATCAAATACTTCTTTAGTTGAACTGTCTATATTATTGCTTATAACATTAAGAGTTTTATTGCCCATTTCTGCAATATTGATAGTGGTAATAATTGGAGTTTTTACAGTTGTATTACCAATTTTGATAGTGCTGTTTGGCTTAGGTTTGGAAGAATATATTACTATTTGTTTAGCTATTCCAACACATTCTAGGGTATAAGATACTGGTTTTTGGTTAGCAATAGTTAAAGTTAAAACCGCAGTATGTTTACCTGTTCGTTTAGGAAGACATTGTATTTCTAAGTTATGGGTTGTATTGGTTATTACAGTTGGTGCTGCTCCATTAATGATAGAAAAACTTGTATCACCAGTTATTATACTAGTTTCAATTGTTAAAGTGCCATCTCCTTGATTGGAAATCATAATAGATTTGGTAATAGCTTCATCTAAAGTAGTGTTACCAATTTGTAAAGTTGTATCTGGTTTAGGAATAGAATCATAAATCGGTTCAATACTATTTCGTATTCCAATACATTCTAATTGATAGGTTATTGGTTTGGGAAGATTGGCAATTAAAGTTAAAGTAGCAGAATATTTGCCTTCTTGCACTGGAATACATTGTATTTTCAATGGATATGCTTGGTCATTAACTAAAAATGGAGTATTATCTATTTGAAAAATCTCATTATTGGTAACTATAATTTCTGTTATTGCAAGAGTTGTATCGCTAGTATTGGAAATTTCTATAGAAGTTGTCGTAGGAGTTGCTATGATAGAACTCATAGTTAGAGTGCTATTCGGTTCAGGATTGGAAGTATAGTTTAATGTAGATTTTCCAGTACAAGTTAAAAAATATTTAGCTGTTTCAAGTTGTTCCGCAATTAAATAACTAATTTTTAAAATACCTTCTCTAGTTCCAATTTCAGATGGAATACATTGAACCGTTAAAATATTAAGCTCATTATTAACCGTAAAATCATTAATTTTATCAGCAGTAATAGCTATATCGGTAATTTCAATCTCTGATTGCAATATAGTTATCTCAGTGGTAGTGGAAGGTGTACCTAATTCGCTACTACCCATATCTAATAAACTATCTGGTTCTGGAGTGGAAAATATATTTGGTAAAGTTGTATTAACTTCATCTATAATTTCACTGGTAATGAAAAAGTTATAAGGATTATCCTCATGACTAAAATGAAATAATATTTCCCCGGTGAAAATACCTGTTTTACTAGTATCTAAACTAATAGTGAAAGTTGTTGATTCATTTTTCTCAATCGTTACAATAACTGGTTCAAAATACTTTTTTATTTTAAATATATCATCTCCGGTTATTTCTAATTGTGATAAATTAACAGAAACATCGCTATTATTTATTATAGTAAAAGTCTTGCTAAACTCACTGTTTAATATAATATTTTTTAAAATAATCCTATCACCATCAGCAATAGTATTTGCATCAATATCTACAACGGTAATCTTTGGTACAATATTAGTAGTTTCTGCTAAAGTTGTTACTGTAAATTCTTCACTAGTACTATCTAATTCATTTTGTTGTTGGCCATGAGGTTTAGTTATAGTTGTAATTGTAAAATAATAAGTGGTTGCTGGAGATAAATTATTAATAGTGATACTAGTATCAGTTTTACTGTTAGTATTGATTGCAGTATTATAATTACCAGAAGTAGTCGAGTAATTTATTTGATAGAAACCGGTATCGGCAATATAATTAATAGCTGTCCAATTAATTTCAATACTAGTTGCAGATTTGGCAGTGGCAATTATGTTTGTTGGAAAGATGGTTTGCGTATCAGCCCAATCAGAATCTTTACTAGTGATAAACGCTTGGGAAGTTACATCTGCTGTTAGCTTGTTATAACCTAAATCCAAATCGGTTAAATTAATCAAGCTGTCAATTGGTGGAATATTTGCTTCAAGTTGATTGTTTTGTAACCAAATGGTTTGTAATTTAATTAGATTACTTAAATCGGGGATATTAGCATTAATTCTATTATTGTTTAATTTTAACAATTCTAAATTATTTAAGTTTTTTAAACTAATTGGAATACTGCCTTCTAATTTATTATTGGCTAAATTTAGATGCCGTAAACTATTAAGATTTTCCAAATCAGGAATATTACCGGTCAATTGATTATCAGCTAAATCAATCCATTGTAAATCAAGCAAAGTATCTAATTTAGGAATTCTGCCAATAATTTGATTACCACCGCTCAGTATTAATATCTGCAATTTAGTTAAGCTGTTCATACTTGGAATATAGCCAGACAATTTATTACCTTTTAAATCAAGAATTTGTAACTCAGTTAAAGTACTTAAATCTGGCAAAGAACCGGTTAAATTTTTCGCTTGTCTTTCAATCGCTATAACATGTTCATTAATACAGCTTATTCCATTCCAACTACATGGACTATTGGTTAAATTCCAATTATCGCTATCAATCCAATTATTACCATAAGTATTATTGTATAATTCTACCAGAGCTTCACATTCAGCCTGAGAAATTTCCGTTATATTATCACAAGATGTTGTTAATATTATTAAATTTTTTGTTTGTGGAGTATTTAGATTGACCCCTGATATAGGGTCTTTAATTGTAGCAGTAATGGTAAATTTTGTATTTAATGGGGCTGGCGGAACATTTACAACTACCTCCGTATCTAAATTTAGACAAGTTCCTAATAACATTGGTTCTGAATCATTTTTGACATAAAAGGTAGCTGTATTACTATTTTGTCCTCCATCATCAATTAGAGCTGCATTCTCAATTGCTGCTGGATTAATATTGCGTCCCCAAGTAATACCACCATTCAAGATAATTTCATAATAAAAATCTTGGTCAATTGTAATGTCAAGACAATATTCAATACTATGTTTAGTTGTAAGTGCATCAAATTCAACTGAATAAATACCATTATCTAAATTAGAAACAGGCAAATTTACCGGATTTACACTAAATGCAGCATAAACTGGTAATACTATAATATTCAATATAGTTATAATAATACGTCTAATCATATTTTTATACCTGACAAGCACGATAATAACTATACAAATCATTTGGAAATTAATATATCTATAAAATATATTCATAACTTCCTAATTTTCTCCCGTATTGAAAAGTAAAAAATCATTTTAATTACGTGGGTACTGAATAAATTGAAAAACCAATATGTTAAAAAAATTATTGTGATTAATTTCGTTCCAAATATATCCTATTTAAGAAGTTTTTCTAGTAGTATAGATTTTATCTCGCCATAAATGAGTTTTAGCTTTAATATCATGTATATCTAATGAGGTTAAAGAACGAGATTTTAATAAATGTTTACCAGCTACCCAAACATCAGTAACCTTATCTCTTCCAACAGCATATACTAGTTGTGACAAAGGGTTATAAATTGGCTGAGTTTCAATATCACCCATATCAATTGCCACAATATCAGCAGATTTACCTGGTAATAAAGAACCAGTCACATCACTAATTCCTAGTGCTTTTGCTCCATTTAAGGTTGCCATTTGTAATGCAGTTGAAGCTGGAATCATACTAGCATCTTTGCTAAGAATTTTAGCTAATAAAGCAGCTGTTCGCATCTCGCTCAAAATATCTAAATCATCATTACTAGCAGCACCATCAGTACCTAAGGCAATATTGATTCCAGCCTCATGTAATTTAGAAACTGGACAAGTTCCACTAGCCAATTTTAAATTTGATTCAGGACAGTGAATGATATTAACTCCATGTTTTTCCAGTAAATCCATTTCCTCATTTTTTAATGAAGTCATATGTACCGCCATCAATTTTGGTGATAATAAACCTAGTTTTTTAAGTCTAGTTAAAGGCCGTTCTCCATTTTTCTTGACAGCTTCCTTAATTTCAGTAATAGTTTCATGCACATGAATATGAATTGGCAAATCAAATTCTTCCGCAAATAATTTGCCTGCTTTTAAGGAAATATCAGATACTGAATAAGGAGCATGTGGAGCTAAAGCAGTTTGAATCAATGGGTTATCACTAAATTGTTCATATACTGCCCTGCCTTTTTGTAAATATTCATTAGAATCTTTGGCCCAAGCAGTAGGAAAGTCGATTAAAATTAAACCAAGAGTGGTACGGATTCCAGCTTGACTCGCAACCTCTCCTACTACATCTGGGAAAAAATACATATCGTTAAAACAGGTTATCCCACCACGTAACATCTCGGCTATAGCTAATTTAGCACCATCAGCTATAAAACTTTTATTAACATGAGTTTGTTCTGCTGGCCAAATATATTCATTTAACCATTTTTTTAACGGCATATCATCGGCAAATCCACGTAACAGAGTCATTGATGCGTGGGTATGTGCATTGATTAAGCCAGGGATCAATAAGTGAGTATTTAAACGATAGGTAATTCGGGCTGAAAAATATTTTACTGCTTCATCGCTAGGCAAGATTGCTACTATTTTACCATCTTGTATTGCGATAGCATGTTGTTCATAAACAGTATTTTCCGGTTCAACTGGAATAATCCAACCAGCATATATAATAATATCAAGATGTTGCATTATTTGTTATATAGTATTTAATTAAGAAGAGTTTATGTTACAATACTTTAATTGGATAAGCAAATTTACCTTTGATAACTATGATATTTTAAATGGTAGTAGCAGTTTCGTTACTCTATTGTCCAGCCTGAGCTTCAAATACTCCATTACAAATTGCCCCACAACTTTTACATTTACCTTCAGAAGTAAGATTCCAATTTCCTAATACATACCAATCTCTTTCAATCAATACATTATTACAGTTATGACAATAAGTACTAGCTCCGATTTGATCATGTATATTGCCAGTATAAACATAACGAATTCCATTTTTTTTAGCAATTTGCCGAGCTTTACTTAAGGTATTTGCTGGAGTTCGTGATTTATCTAACATTTTCCAAGCAGGATGAAAAGCTGTAAAGTGCATAGGTACGTCCACTCCAAGATATTCCACTATCCATTGGGTCATATTCTCAAGTTCTAATTCAGAATCATTTGCTTCTGGAATTAATAGAGTAGTTATTTCTAACCAAATGTTAGTTTCATGTTTAAGATATAACAAACAATCTAACACTGGTTGTAAATGTCCACCAGTATATTTATGATAAAATTGCTCAGTAAAAGCTTTTAAGTCTACATTAGCTGCATCCATATGGCTAAAAAATTCAGCTCTTGGTTCGGCATTAATATAACCAGCTGTAACTGCAACTGATTTTATATTTAATTTACGACATTCTTTTGCTATATCAATGGCATATTCATGAAAAATTACTGGATCATTATAAGTATAGGCTACACTACGGCAACCTAATTTATGAGCTGTTTTGGCTATGTCTAATGGAGTTGCGGTATTCGCAAGAATCTCAGTTTCTTTAGATTTACTTATATCCCAATTTTGGCAAAATTTACAAGTTAAATTACAACCAGCGGTTCCAAATGATAAAACAGAAGTGCCTGGCAAAAAATGATTTAATGGTTTCTTTTCAATTGGATCAATACAAAAACCACTAGAACGTCCATAGGTTGTTAGCATAATCTGTTGCTCTAAATTAGCTCGCACAAAACATAAGCCACGTTGACCTATTTTTAATTTACAAAATCGTGGACATAAATCACATTGTACTCTACCATCTGTTAAGTGATGCCAATAATTTGTTGGATTTGCTTGCATATTTTATGGTATTATATTTTTGAGGGAAGTAATTTGCCTTGATAAATAATATTATTATCGCCACAATTTTGAGGCATAACATTAAAATGTCAATAGCTTTCAGCTTGAGCAAAAAAATTCAACGTTTTTTATTAACTTATCTGTTATTAATATTACCAGCTATTGCAATAGGGGTAGTAATTTATTATGCAGAAATGAAAACTAATAAAATAGCCTTAGAAATCCGAGCAACTAATAATTTACAAGGTCAATTTGAATTGGTTTTAAATGAATTTAAATATATTATTTCTGATTTATCATTTTTAGCTGAACATAATGAAATTAAAGCATTATTAGAGTCAGATAATATTCAAACTCGCCAAAATTTAGCTAAAGAATATCTTGCTATTGTTACACATAAAAAAATTTATGATCAAGCAAGGTTCTTAGATCAAGATGGTTTAGAGATAGCAAGGGCTAATTTCAATAATGGAAATCCATTTATTGTTCCAGAAGATAAATTACAAGACAAAGGTAGCAGATATTATTTTCAAGACGCTTTTGTATTGAAACGGGGGGAAATATTCGTATCACCATTTGATTTGAATGTTGAAGGAGGTAAGATAGAATTACCATTAAAACCCATGTTGCGTTTTGCTACTCCTGTTTTTGATAATAATGATAATAAACGAGGCATTGTTTTATTAAATTATTTGGGCAACCATTTATTACATAAAATACGCAGGCTATCTTCTAAAAACTATTACGATATTATGTTATTAAATCAACAAGGCTTTTGGTTACATTCTTCTAGTCCAGATGATGAATGGGGATTTATGTTAGAAGATAGAAAAGATAAAACTTTTGGTAAACGCTTTCCTGTTGAATGGGAAATAATTAATGTTGATAAAAATGGCCAATTTTATACTGATAATGGTTTATTCACTTTTGATACTGTTTATCCTTTAAATAGTAAATCTAATATAAAAATTAATGCCACTAAAACATCTAATACTGATACTTCAGAATATTATTGGAAATTAATTTCTTATATACCTTCTACAGTTTTAACCAACAGTTCTAAACAAATTATAACCAATATAAGCTTGCCATTTTTAGGATTAATAATTTTGATGGCAATAATTGCATTAATTATAACTAATATCTTAACTAAAAATGCCGAATCTAAAGCTTTTTTACAATATAGTGAAGAGCAATTACGTTTATTAATAGAAGGGGTAGTAGATTATGCGATAATTATGTTAGACCCTCAAGGCAGAATTATTAGTTGGAATAATGGAGCAAAGCGGATTTTACAATATACAGCGGATGAAATTATTGGAAAAAATATATCTATTTTTCATCCAGAGGAAAATATAAAGGAAGGTAAAGTAGAAAAAATATTAACAACTGCTATCAAAGAAGGTAAAGCTGAAGATGAAGGTTATCAAATTCGTAAAAATGGTTCTAGATATTGGGCTCATATAACGCTTACTGCCCTACTCAAACCAGATGGTACATTACGAGGTTTTACTAGTGTAACTCGTGATATTACCGAACAGAAAAATGCAGAGGAAAATATTCGGCAAAGTGAAATGATGTTTCGGGCTTTATATGAATCTTCTGGTGATGCAATTTTCTTATTTGACGAAAATGGAATTTTTGATTGTAATCCTTTAGCTGTTAAAACTTTTGGTTGTAATAACAAATTTGACCTTATTTCTTTCCATTTTGCTGATTTATCTCCACCAATGCAACCTAATGGAGAAAATTCTAGGGAACTAGCTGATAAATATATTCAACTTACTATTAAAGAACAGATTAATAGCTTTGAATGGACACATTCTCGTTTGGATAATACAAATTTTCAGGCTGAAGTATTGCTAAATTCCTTAAACTTTTATGATTGGCCAGTTTTACAAGCTGTAGTGAGAGATATTACTGAACGTAAAAAAACTGAGAAGAAGATTGAATTAGCTAATAAACGAATTCAGGAATTAAATAAACAGCTTCTCTCAGAAAATCAACTTATGAGTGCTGAGTTAGAAATTACTCGCAAGTTGCAGCAGATGATGTTGCCAAAAGAACGAGAATTAAGCAATATTAAAAATTTGGATGTAGCTGGTTTTATGAGTCCGGCAGAAACTGTTGGCGGAGATTATTATGATGTATTACAATATAATGGACATGTTTTATTTGCAATTGGAGATGTCACTGGCCATGGTTTAGAAAGTGGAGTATTAACAGTCATGGTTCAAACTGCAGTACGAACTATGTTGGCTCATAATGAAAATACTGATTTACCTAAGTTTTTAAATACATTAAATAATGTTATTTATAATAATGTGCAGAGGATGAATTCTGATAAAAACCTAACTTTGACATTGTTAAACTATGAACCAATAAATTCATTAACACAGTCTAATTTAGCAGAAGATATTAAAGGAATTTTATACTCAAGTGGTCAACATGAAACGATCATTGTAGCACGTGCAACTGGCGATATGGAAAATATTGATACTGTAGATTTAGGTTTTCCAATTGGTTTAGAAGCAGATATCTCCGAATGGATTGCTCAAGTTTCAATTCCATTAAAGGCTGGTGATGTGGTAGTGCTTTATACTGATGGAATAACAGAAGCAGAAAACTGTAATAAGGAACTTTATGGGTTAGAGCAATTATATAAAATTATAAAACAAAATAGACATTTAGGAGCTGAAGACATTCGTTATAATATAGTTTATGATGTGCTAAAATTTATTGATGAACAGGAAATATATGATGATATTACTTTATTAGTATTCAAACAGAAATAATCGTATTTAAACTAGCGTTTCTTTTCTGACTTAAATTTATACATTCCAGAATCAGCAATATTTATTAATTCATCTGGTGACATATATTGTTTTTCATGATTGAATTCTGCAAACCCAAAACTAAAATCAATTGGTTGATTATGAATT
>DRQV01000203.1 GCA_011371325.1 Thioploca sp. | reverse complement strand
GTAGGTTTTTCGTAATATTCACGACGGTGTACTTCAGCTAAAATTCCAGCCTTTTCACAGGAACGTTTGAAACGACGAATAGCAACTTCAAAAGGTTCATTTTCTCTTACACGAACTTGAGGCATTGAAAACGTACTCTCCTTTACAATAAGTTTAAGGTTATTACAAAATGTTGCATTATAATATTTATTTAATTAATTAGCAACTTTTAAATTTAAAAAATGAGCAATTCTTATCAAACTATTTAGACAGATCATCAAAAAATTAATCTTAATAATGTTTTATACTCAATCAATGATTAATAAAAATATATTGGGTAATATTTGGAATTGAAAGACTATTTATTATATACTCTAATAGTGATAACATTTAACTAATTTTAAGAAAATTAGGAAAAGGTTAAAACGAAATTGTAAATGGGCTTTAGGACGGGAATGCTCAAGAAAAAGGTGATGTATTACTTTTTATGTAAAATTTTAATGGAGAATAGCAATGAAATTAATATTTATATTATTAGTATTATCTAGTTATGTAGTATTGGCAGATGATGATTCAAGTAGCTCAAATAATCCTGGCGTTGTTCCTGTTAATGATGCAAATTATACCGAAGAGTGTGGAGCTTGTCATTTTGCTTATCAACCGGGATTATTACCATCTGCATCTTGGAAAAGGATAATGACAAGTTTAGAAGATCATTTTGGTGAAAATGCTGAGTTGGAAACTAAAGAACAAAAACTTTTGACAGATTATTTGACTAAAAATGCTGCAGAATTTTCTAATTATAAACGTTCCATTAAAATTATACGTTCATTGACAAAGGATAAAATTCCATTACGTATTACTGAAATGCCTTATATCATTAAAAAACATGATGAATTAACCTCTGCAATGGTAATTGGAAATCCAGAAGTAAAATCTCTAAGTTATTGTGATAATTGCCATACTAAGGCTGTCACTGGTAGCTATGCAGAAGATGACATTATAGTTCCTGGTTATGGTAACTGGGAAGAGTATGAACATTCTTCAAGTTTTATTGGTCGTATTAAACATGGTGCCAAAGAGATAAAGGAATATATAAACGAAGAAATATTGAAGAAGTATTTTTGATCTATATGTACCAAGTAGAACTCCAACTAAAAAATTCAAATTGTTTCAACAGATACCAATGCGTTATATAATAATTTAAGTCAGTTTTTGATATTGCAGATTTTGTACGTATGCCTAACAAAAATAACATTACTGGTGTTATCTTAGCTGGTGGACATGCTAAACGCATGAATGGAGAAGATAAAGGACTGCTATTGATTAACAATAAATGTATGATTGAATATGTTATCGATACCATATCTCCTCAGGTTGACAATTTATTAATTAGTGCTAATCGTAATCAAGAACGCTATTATCAATTAACCAATTGTCCAATATTATCTGATAATGCTGGTTATTATTATGGCCCTTTAGCTGGGATAGCTATGGCCTTAGAAAACGCTTCTACAGATTATGTTTTATCTGTTCCTTGTGACGCTCCAGCAGTAAGCTCAGAATTAGCAGAACGCTTATATGATGGTTTAATGCAAAGTAGCGGTAAGATAAGCGTAGCACATGATGGAAAAAATATTCAACCCACGTTTTGTTTAATGCAATGTAGTTTATTAACAGATTTACTAGCATTTTTTAAAATGGATGAACGTAGTGTTCGGCGTTTTTTACAACGTCATTCGGCAATTCAGGTAGATTTTTCTGATCTTGCAGACAGTTTTTTAAATATTAATACAGCAGAAGAACTTGCTATTTACGAAAAGAATAATCGATGACTACTCCAGTTTTAGGTTTTGTTGCCTATAGTGGTACAGGCAAAACAACATTATTATTAAAGATCATTCCTTTATTGAAACAGAAAAATATTCGGATCGGTATGATCAAACACACTCATCATAAAAAGTTTGATATAGATCATCCAGGAAAAGACAGTTATCGTTTACGGCAGGCTGGGGCTGAACAGATGTTAGTTGCTTCTGGGAAACGTTGGGCTTTAATGGTGGAAATGGAAGATAAGCTTGAAGAACCAAATTTAGAACATTTATTAGCTCATTTAAATCAGGAACAATTGGATTTAATTTTAGTTGAAGGTTTTAAACATGAAAAATTCCCTAAAATTGAAGTTCACCGTCCTAGTTTAGGTAAATCACTACTATTTCCCGATGACGAATCGATAGTAGCTGTGGTTTGTGATGAACCTTATTTAATAACAACTACTTTGCCAATATTCGATATGAATAAACCATTGTTAATAGTAAAATTTATTGAGAAGTATTTAGCTGATAATCTTAAGCATCTAAAACCATATAGGTAAAAATTATTAAAATTTAGGGTAGACCGCATTAAAATAATAATCCAAACATGAGTTTAACATGATAATAATTTATCAGATATTTACTAACATTTGAGATAACCTATCTAGCAGCTCAATACTATTAAAGTTAAGGGAAAAGAAGTGGTATATAGATATAAAGAAAAAATGAAGGATATAAATATGTTATTAATATATAAAGTCAATAGAAACAAGTCAAGAATTGATATATGAAATCAATCCAGTTGATATTAAACGAATTTACATCAATATTTGATTTAGAAACAGTGAGTAATAGTGCGTTCACTCAAGCCAGAGCAAACTTAAAAATATACAGCTTTCATAGAACTAAACTGGTAAAACAGCCCAATCAATCTATATTTCTACTCTACAGTATATTTAACTGGACTTGAAACTATCTTAACTGCTGATGTTAATGATAAATTATCTGAAAAAGTTGTTAAAACAATAAGTTAATTATGTAGTTTTATTTATTGTTTTCCAAGTATTTAAATATATTATTTTTATAAACTAATTGAAATTAAAAAGGTTTTCTTATGATTATTATTATGCGTTCTCATGTTACTGATGAAGAAATTAATGCCGTTAAAAATAAACTAAAAGAATTAGATTTAGAAGCAAATATTTCTCGCGGAGTGGAAAGAACAATTATTGGAGCTATTGGAGAAGAACGTAGCGTGCATGAAGAAAGCTTACAAGCACTATCAGGAGTGGAAGATGTAATTAGAGTAGTAAAACCTTATAAAATTGTAGCTCGAGAATGGCATAAGGAAGATACAATTATAGATATTAAAGGTATGCCTTTGGGTGGGAAAAAATTTCAAGTTATAGCTGGACCATGTTCGGTAGAAACTCAGGAACAAATGGATTTAGCGGCTAAAAAAGTTGCTGCTGCTGGATGTAATTTTATGCGTGCAGGAGCTTTTAAACCTAGAACTAGTCCTTATAGCTTTCAAGGAAAAGGAGTAGAAGGTTTAAAAATGTTTCGCCAAGCGGCAGATAAATATAATTTACCCATAATTACCGAATTAATGGATGTACGATATTTGGATGATTTTTTAAAGTATAAAGTTGATATAATTCAAATAGGTACTCGCAATATGCAAAATTTTGATTTATTAAAAGAAGTAGGTAAAATCCACACTCCAGTTATTTTAAAACGTGGTCTATGTGCCACTTTATCTGAATGGTTGATGTCGGCTGAATATATTGCTGCTGGTGGGAATCATAATATAATTTTATGTGAACGTGGTGTGCGTACTTTTGAAAAAGCTTACCGTAATATGCTAGATGTAACTGCAATTCCAGTTCTGAAAAAGGAAACTCATTTACCAGTTATTGTAGACCCAAGTCATGCTGGCGGTAAGGCAGAATTAGTTCCGGCTCTATCTAAAGCAGCTATTGCAGCAGGTGCTGATGGCTTACTTATAGAAATGCACCCTAATCCTTGTGAAGCATGGTGTGATGCCGATCAAGCTTTAGCTCCTGATAAGTTAGTAAATTTGATGGCTGATATGAAAGGTATTGTAGAAGTGATAGGAAGAGAATTTTAGTCTCACAGTTTGAGATGTGAAGAAATAACTAGGTATTTTACAATATTATAATTACTTTCTAACATAAATTAATTTAATCAATTTGAACGCTATTATAAAATATGTTAATATGTCGAAATTAATACTTTCAAGTTAAACCCTTTATAGGAGAAACATATATGAAGATGGTAACAGCTATTATTAAACCTTTTAAGCTTGATGACGTACGTGAAGCATTATCAGAAATTGGCGTTCAAGGTATTACTGTAACTGAAATTAAAGGTTTTGGTCGGCAAAAAGGTCACACTGAGTTATATCGTGGAGCTGAATATGTGGTTGATTTCTTACCTAAAGTAAAAATTGAAGCCGCTGTTACTTCTGAACAAGTAGAACAAGTTATTGATGCAATTGCTAAATCTGCTAATACTAATAAAATTGGTGATGGTAAAATATTTGTGCATGAATTAGAACAAACCATTAGAATTCGTACTGGTGAAACTGGTAAAGATGCTTTGTAACAGGAGATAGCTAACATGATACAAAATATGATTAAGTATTTTTGGTTGTTAGCAATATTGCCTTCTGTAACTTTTGCAGAGGACTCTTTAGGTTCTGGTGATACTGCTTGGATGTTGACAGCAACAGCACTAGTATTATTTATGACAATTCCAGGTTTATCATTATTTTATGCTGGTATGGTACGCAGTAAAAATGTATTATCAGTACTGATGCAATGTTTTGCTATCACATCCTTAATGACCATACTTTGGGTGTTGTATATCTATAGTTTAGCTTTTACTGATGGCGGTTCTATGAATTCTTTCATAGGAGGATTTGACAAAGCATTTTTAACTGGTGTAGGAGTTGATTCCTTAAGTGGGACTATTCCAGAAACTGTATTCATGACCTTCCAAATGACATTTGTGATCATCACTCCAGCTTTGATAGTAGGTGCATTCGCAGAACGTATGAAATTTTCCGCCATGTTAATATTTATGGCTTTATGGTCTACTTTTGTCTATGCTCCAATCTGTCATTGGGTATGGGGTGGCGGTTGGCTAGATGAATATGGAATACTAGATTTTGCTGGTGGTACTGTAGTACATATTAATGCTGGAATTGCTGGTTTAGTAGCTGCAATTATGCTAGGTAAACGGAAAGGTTATCCACGAGTTCCTATGCCACCACATAATCTAACTTTAACTATGATAGGTGCTTCCATGTTGTGGATTGGTTGGTTCGGATTTAATGCTGGTAGTGAATTAGCTGCTGATGGTACTGCTGGAATGGCAATGGCTGTTACTCAAATTGCGGCTGCAGCTGCTGCATTAGCTTGGATGTTCACAGAATGGATGTCGCATGGCAAACCAAGTATGTTGGGTATTGCTTCTGGGGCGGTTAGTGGGTTAATAGCAATTACCCCAGCTTCTGGTTCAGTCGGACCGATGGGAGCAATGGCTATTGGTACTATTGCTGGTATTGGCTGTTTCTTAGCTGCAACCAAGATTAAATTCTTGTTTAATTTTGATGACTCTTTAGATGTATTTGGAGTGCATGCGATAGGCGGTATTATTGGAGCTATATTAACAGGTGTATTTGCTACCACTGCTTTAGGTGGTACTGGCTTTGGAACAGGTAATGCTACAATGACTGATCAAGTTATAGCTCAAACTATTGGAGTGATTGTTACTATAGGTTTTACCGTAGTTGTCAGCTTTATTATTTTAAAATTACTTGATATGACTATTGGTTTACGAGTTACCGAAGAGCAGGAAACAGAAGGTTTAGATATTGCTCTCCATGAAGAACGTGGTTATATAATTTAATTGTTTTTTTTAAAGTAGTGGGATAAGTGAAAAATGAGTTTCATATATAATTCATTCTTCATTATATCCTACTGAAGTTTATAAAAATTATTCTTGTACTAACCAACTATTTACAATTTTTAAATCTTCTAAACTTAACATACCAACTGCTTTTTTTAATTGTAACGTACTTATCACATAGTCATAACGAGCAGTAGAATGATTATTTTGAGCTCGTAATAAATCTCGTTGAGCATTAACTACATCAACTGAAGTACGAGTTCCTAAATCAAATCCAGTTTGAATAGCTTTTAATGCTGTTTTGGCAGATTTTAATACTTGTCGTAGAGCTTTTATTTTACTTATGTTAGACAATAAATTTAAAAATGCCTGTCTAGTTTGCATTTGCACTATGCGTCGCTGTTGCTCTAAGCGTTCTAAAGTTTGAATTCGTTGTTGTTGAGCTGTTTTAATTCTAGCTTGAATCAATCCCCCTGAATATAGAGAATATTGAAGCTGCAAACCTACAGTAGCTCCTTGAATATTATTACTTTGCGGACTCTCATCACCTCTGATAGCATCACTATGATTATAACTACTTATTAAATCTATAGTTGGATAATTGGCTGCTCTCTGTTTAGCAATTTCTTGGGTAGCAACTTTTAAAGCTTGTTGAAATGCCAATATTTGTGGGTTTTGTTGTAAAGCGATCTCAGTCCAAACCTCAAGATCAGTAGCATTAGGTTCCATGATGGGAGCTTGTTTTTTTAAAGTAGCTAAAATTGAATGGTAAGTACCAGTTATTGCACGCAAGCTTTCAAAAGAATTATCTAATCTATTTTGGGCTCCAATAACATCTGCAACTGCAATGTCATAACCAGCTTGAGCTTCTTGAACATCAGTAATTGCTATCAATCCAACTTCAAAACGCTGAGTGGCATCTTTTAATTGTTGTTGAAAAGCTTTTTTCGCTCCAATAGCAAATTTAACATTGTCATTGGCAGCCAATATTGCAAAATAACTATCAGCCAAACGTTTAATTAAATCCTGTTTAGCAGTTTCATAATTGGCTTCAGCTTGATTAATTTGCCCATCAACTTGTGCCAACTGAATATTTAAATTCCGTCGATAAATAGCATAACTTAAAGAAATATTATAACCAATAGTAGAGTTCTCAGTGCTAGAACCAGAATTTTTATTCCAATTTTCTACTGCATTAGCATTCAATGATATTTGTGGTAATAGTGGAGCTTGAGCTTGTGATTTTTGCTGTGCAGTTATTAGACGTTCTGAATTAGAAATCTTTAATTGTGGATCATATCGTTCAGCTAATTCATATAGTTCTAATAGATTTTCAGCTTGAATTGGTAGGCAATAGATCAAGAACAAAAAACTTAAATATTTATACATAATAACAAAATTTGCAATGTTAAATTATTGAGTAAGAGCTTAAGAATTTCCAATTATAAGGTTAACAATTAGATATAGAAAATCCAAATTAAGAATAGTACAAAATTATGGAGAAGTGTTAATAGCCACCTATTAAAAAATATTTTTAACATCATAAGTTCATGTGGATTTATTGTAAATATTATCTGTTTTCATAAGAATCTTAGTTAAATTTATATTTAGCCATTTATGAAAGTATTATTTAAAAGCTTGTAAAAAGAGGCTAATTATAATATGAACTGCTATGGTTAACATTCCAAGCATAATCAAGCATCCTATCGCAAAAGTATTAGTATATAATTTTTTTGGCTGGAGTTTTTTCCGTTTCATATTAAAAGTTAATAAGGTTTTAGTTTGTATTGGTAATAAGCAATTATACTTTGCTCATCAACCTTCAGCAACTTTAAAATTATTAACTCGTTTGTTATAAATCCTTATCTAACAGTTACAAATTACTTCATTCCGAAGTCTGTTTAGCAATAATGATTTCACCATCAATGCGACCTGTATTAAAACACGATTGCTCCTCGATTAATTTGATTAAATTTATGCTACTAATATAACATAACAAGTAATAATATGTTATATTTTTAGTAACTATTTATAATATGCCTTCTATGTTCGGCAAACTGTTGATTAACTTATAATTGATTTTCACGGCTCAATAGGATAACCAAATGTTCTTAAACTTGTCTTGATTATTTTTAGCATATTCTCGAATATTTTATGATATTGGAAATATTTACTCGGAACAATTTGAATCAGTTCATGTTTAAATACTCATCATATCTTATAAAGATAAGACATATTGATAAATAAATTATTTAAATTTGCGTCGTTTAATAATTTATATTTATTAAGATTCCGCTATTCCCATATAAACTAGAATCTAAGAATTTTCGGGATCACTAGATTCCATTTTCATGAGGTAGATTCGAGTATGCTAGAATTCAAACCAGCTTCCAAAAGATTTATCATTAAAAATAACCCCAAAATGTTAAAATTATAAAATGTCTCAGCCAACTAAAATTAATTTACCAGAAATTGTTGTAGAAATAAATAACTTACGTACTCAATTTGGTAATACAGTTATCCACGATAAATTGAACTTACAAATTCAGCGAGGTGAAATTATAGCAATAATTGGTGATAGTGGAGTTGGTAAATCAATGTTAATACATGAAATAATTCTATTAGAACAACCAGTAGCTGGTTCTATCAAAGTATTTGGTATTGAAGTATTAAATTTAAATGAGAAACGTTCATTATGGTTACGTCGCCATTGTGGAATGATGTTTCAAAATGGAGCTTTATTTAGTTCTTTAACTGTTGCTGAAAATATAGCTGTCCCATTATATGAACACACCCATTTGAGCAAACGTTTAATTGAAGAAATCGTTCATTTTAAAATTGCGTTGGTTGGATTGCCAATCAATGCTAGACATAAATATCCAGATCAGTTAAGTGGAGGGATGATAAAGCGGGTTGCAGTGGCTAGAGCCTTGGCTTTAGACCCGGAGATATTATTTTTAGATGAACCAACTGCTGGTTTAGACCCTTCTGGAGCTGGAGCTTTTGATGAACTTATCGTAAAATTGACTGAATCATTAGGTTTAACTGTAGTTGTTGTCACTCATGACTTGGATTTATTATGGGAAGTTACTGATCGGGTTGCAGTATTGGCAAATAAACAAGTTTCTGCTATTGCTCCAATGCGAGAATTAATTAAACTAGAACATACTTGGATTCAAAATTACTTTCAAGGTTCACGTGGACGAGCCGCACAACAAAAAGATATTATGGCTATAAAATAGTTGACATTATCCATATCTGATTACTATAATATGTGTAATATGTGGAGAAATGGGGGATTTATGCGTTGGATTATATATGGAATATGGTTTATAATAATTATTAGTTGTACTACTAAACTAGATACTACTAAATCAGATTCTATTGGTATAGAAGATAGATTTTACCGGTTTGATAATGATGCAAGTCAAGTTGGAGAGCAAGGAAATTATTTAAACCAAATTAGAAATTTTCAACAAGCTGCCAAAGAAGAAAGACAACGTTTTAATAACATAGAAAATGCTAAAAAACATCAAAAACAGGCATTTTTAGCCAAGCTTAATCAAGCTGAAATAAATATAGAAGTTTTAGCAAACTCACCTAAACTTGCAATACCTACCAAACAGATAATGGAGGCGATTACTCGATTAAGACGACAAGCTATAATCCAGCCAAAAATTACGTCTAGTCATGAACAACAAATGAGTTCTATCAATGAATTAATTAATGAAATGCAGAAAATTGCTAAGGATTTAAAATAATTCCTAAATATTAAATTTATAATATGATGATAATCATAGCAATAAATCCAAGTGTAGCTGCTACTTTACCAACTTGTCCAGCAGTTCCCCACCATTCTTCTCGATCTTGTTCTTCTTTATATATCCATAAAGCAGCCATTTTTTCAAAATTAAATTCCAAATTTGCATCAAGTTGACGAGCTTGTCTAAATTTTAATGTAGCTGTTGCAATATCACCATTTTGGGCGAATTGTCTACCTTGTTTGATTAACAATTCAGCCATTGTTTTAATCTCATCGGATTGTAATTGTGGGTCAAGTTGTAAAGCCTGTTGAAACTTTTTAACTGCAATTTCAATAGCACCATGTTGAGCTAAAGCAGTACCTTCTTTTACTCGTAATAAAGCTACTAATTTACCAACTTTTCTTTCTGGATTAAAATCCAATTGGTGATTTAAAGTTCTAGCTTCTCTAAATTTTTCTATTGCAGCTTCGCTATCCCCAATTGCTGCTAGTTGCTCTCCTTCTTGTAAACGCACTTGAGCCATAGTATTAGTAGCTAATTGACGTGGTTCAAAAGTTAATTTTGAATCTAAAGATTGAGCTTCTTTAAACTTTATTACAGCAGCTTC
>DRQV01000202.1 GCA_011371325.1 Thioploca sp. | reverse complement strand
TAGAAAATGTAGTGTATTAGTTTACAAAATTTAGAAATAACAGAGGTTAGTATTAGGTATGAACCGTGGTACAGTAAAATGGTTTAACGACTCTAAGGGTTTTGGTTTTATTTCACCTGAAGATGGTAGCAAGGACATATTTGTTCATTTTTCAAGTATTCAAAAGGAGGGGTTTAAAACTCTTAATGAAGGACAACAGGTTGAGTATGAATCAACTGATGGTCCTAAAGGACCACAGGCAACCAAGTGTTTCCCTATTTAAATAATATTGCTTAAACGGTAATTCCCGTAGTCTTTTAGATTACGGGTTATAGGGAAAAATATAGTTTATGTTCTACATTTCCAGTTCCATTATCCCCAGTAGTGTAATCTAAATTACTGCGAATTCTCCCTGTACTTTCTAATCCATCATCAGAATGAGATTCCAATATAATTGCAATATTCCCTGGTATTTTAGTAAATCCAACAAAGAATACTATATTCTTTCCTTTAGCTCCATTAGCGGATGAATTGCTCGATATTCCAATTAAACCACCAAATGCGTTTTGAGGTTGTTGTTGCAAATCTCCCGAAACTCTTTCAACTAAATTAGCAGAACGTAAATGTAACCATAAAAGACGAGATTCATCATCATTATCTGTTGAATCAAAATTGCCATCAATGCTACCATCACCATTACCGTTATTTACAGCCTTAACTCCTTCAAATCTATTAGCCCCATTGTCATCTCCAGGAAGAGTATGATAATTTTCACGATATATAGCAACTGCTTTAGCAATACTGCTATAATTATTTTCAATATTTTTAATTTTAGCATTTGTTATAAATTCAGTACCTTTAAGTACCGTTCCTATAAACAACCCTATTATTATTAATACTATAGCGATCTCAACCAGAGTGAAACCATTTCTTATTTTCATCATAAATATAACTATTTATAAAATAAAGTACATATTGCGTATCATCTCATCATCACCATAATAACCATCCGTATCTTCTGTACCACTACCATTATCAGCCCTAATACTACCTGTATTTGGCTGTTCATCATCAGAGCGTGACTCGAGTATGATGGAAATATTATTAGGTATTTTAGAGAATCCTATATAAGTTCTTCCATTAGCAATATTTAATACCGCTTTTGAAGAAACTCCAGTAATCCCACTGAATGAATTAACTGGTAAGGAGCTATTACTAGCATCACCATCTACTAATCCTGCTGAACGTAGATGAGCCCAAAGTACGTTACTTTCATATTTGGAGTCATTTGAATCAAAATCTCCTTCAATATTTCCATTACCTAAAGTTCCTTCAGTTGGTTTTGCTATTCCAAACCTTTTATCAGCCCGACTATCATCACCTGGCAAAGCCCGATAGCGATCTTGATAGCTATAAATCGCAGCCGTAACTCCACTGAAATCATTCTCTAAATTTTTAATTTTTGCATTAGTTACTATTTCTTGCCCTTTAAGAACTCCACCTATTAATAATCCGATAATTACCATAACGATAGCAATTTCCACTAGAGTAAAACCATTTTGTTTGTCCATTTTATTAACCTCCACAGTCTATGGTATAGATTGTATAACATATATTAAAACTATTCGATCTGTTTTTCTAAAGCCAACAATTTTTCGTTTAAAAATTTAATTTCCTTAGGATCAGTCAACTGACCACTTGCAAGCATACCACCTACTATTAGACGAGCTCGTTCTAATTCTCCCATATCTTCTAAAATAAAAATTTGCATTTCTTTTGCCCATCTGGGCATACTAGGAGTAGCATTAGCGGATATAGCTTGAGCATATTTTAAAGCCAAAGGTAAATTTTTCAGCTTATGTTTAGCAACTACTGTAACATGAGCTAACCATGGCCATCTTGTACTTGGATCAATAAAAAATTGGTGATAAACAAATTCTAACATTAAATATTGTTTTTCAGGATTGGGAACACTAGAATACAAATGACTTGCTACTAATAGTGGGTATTGACTATTTGGGTCAAGAAGCAATATTTGTTCCAGCCATTGTTGCAATTTATTATAATCAAGTTGTTGATATGATAAAAATTGTCCTGTTTGAATATCAAATGCTTGCAACCATAACATTAATAATTTAGCACTAACAATCGTGTCTCCAAAACTAAAAATATGTAATAATCCAGACTGAGGTGGTGAAGCTAACTTTTGTATTTTAGTATTCGGTGGAGGCAATTGATAACTCCAAATAATTTGTCCTCCTAAACTTAATATTAGCAACATTATTATAATTTTAGGGATATTTTGCACAGAACGTTGTTGCTCATTCATAAATTCTTTCTATAAAGATCAAATAAACTCATTGATATCAATAGTATAGTATATATTGTAGTTTGTAATAAAATTTCTACTAGATTATTAAAATTACCAATGTGATAGACTAACCATCCAGATTGAGTAAAATTTTCTAAATTTGGTAACAACATTGCTAATAATTCTATTAAACTATTGATGAATTGATCTATCCATGATTGTGAATTTAATAATGAACTTTGTGCCATTAGTTGGATAGCAATAATACTACGTGCCAATATATAAAATCCTAAGACCATGCTAAAAGCTTGCACGATTTGATGAAAAGTAAGTACACATAGTAGGCTTACTGCTGTAATAATTAACAGTTCACAAAATAAGGATAAACTCCACAATGCTACTTGCATATAAGGCACATAATTTAATAATGCAATCCCAAATAATATAGATGTAACTAGGGCAACTAAAGCAAATCCACTAAATTTACCAATGAGGTAATGGCTACGTTGTAGAGGTAGAGATAACCATAAATATATAGAATGGTTGTTAAATTCGTGTACCATACTAGTAATTACAAATAAACTTACCACATAGATTGCACTCAAACGTAAAAAAGCCGCTATTACACTGCTTTGATAATTTACAGTTTCAATTAGTGTTATTTGGCCTATAAAAAGGCTTAATCCAAATCCAAGAATTAATAATATAATTATTACTGCAAAAAACCGAGTGCGTAATGCTTCCAATGTTACTAATCTAGCAAGAGTAAGAATTTGTTTCATTTGTCAAAATATTTTTTTATTTTTAAAGGTAAATTCACAATGTCTTTTAATTTAATTTTTATTTCACCTAAACATGAACATCGCTTGCTTGGTTTATTATTAATATCTTTACATATTGTATTATGGTGGAATTTTTTTAATTTTCCAGAAATATTATTACGAAT
>DRQV01000201.1 GCA_011371325.1 Thioploca sp. | reverse complement strand
GAAAAAATATTGAAGCTGAAGGTATTAAACGATATCAAGATATTATTTCTCAAACTTTAAATAAAGAACTATTAACTTGGCAAGGAATTAATGCAACTTTAGAATTGGCAAAATCAACCAACGCTAAGATTGTAGTCATCGGTTCTGGGGACAAAGGTTTACCGATAATTTTGAATATGGATCGTTAATTGAGATGAAACAAATAATATTTTGTTTGTTATTAATTACTTTAAACTCATGCTACGACACATATGAAAATTCAAAACATAAAAGAGCTGAGTTGGCTGATAAAACTGAAGACATCTTAATAGGGGTCGCCTGGCCAAAAGAAAATGATAATTTCATGAAAGGGATTAGGCTTGCCATTAAAGAAATTAATAGAAAAGGGGTAATTAACCGAAATCGTATTAAAATTATAGTTGATACTAATGAGCTAGAAGCTTATAATTTACCATTAAGGCAAGCTCAAAAAATATCTATCGATGTAGCTAATTCATTTGCTTCTAATCCAGAAATTATATCTGTCATAGGACATCGACGATCTGTTTTTGCTATCCCTGCCTCAGTAGTTTATCAAAATCACGGCATACTATTTCTGGCCCCCACTAGTACAAATCTAAATTTAACTATTCATAACTTTAGCTATATTTTTAGACTATTACCATCTAATGAAGAAATGGCTCAAGCATTAGCAAGCTATTGTAATGAAGCTAATTATAAAAAATTAATTGTGCTACACGATCGTAATCCATATTCAACCGAACTAGCAGATGCTTTTGTATTTAATGTTGTGGAAAATTATGATGCTAATATTATAGTACGTCGTTCATTTTTTGAAACCAAAGAAGATTTTACCGATTTAATAGTTGAGATTAAAAAAATTAGACAACAACATGAATTTGATGCTATTTTTATATCTACTAGTAGTAGTGTTGCGACCAAGTTATATGAACAAAGTCGTAATATGAATATATTAGTACCATTTATTGGGAATGAGTCATTAGATACAAAGATATTTTGGGATACAGTTAGAGAATGGGAAATTGATAATAGTGAGCAAAAATCTGTTGCATTAACTGTATTTAATGATAAAATTACTAATCCAATAGTTAGAAAATTTATTCGGGAATATAAAAAGAATTATAAAATTCCGCCAGATCGATTGTCAGCATTGGGTTATGATATTATCAGGTTATTAACTCATGGTATAAAAAGAGCTAAATCAAAAGTGCCAATAAAAATAGCAGAAGCATTAAGATATATGCCATCTTGTGAGGGAGTTACTGGTGGACATCAGTTCAAATATAATGGAGATATTTTAAATAAACAATTACATGTAAAATTTGTCCAACCAAATAACCAGTTTGGATATAAGCTTATCCATAATCTAGGAGATAATGAATCAACGTCTGCTAAACTACCTTATATAGAAGAATGTAGTAATATTGATTTCGATAATGATGATATACCTAATGAATTAGATGCCTGTCCAGCCAATACTGAACTAGAAGTTTCACAAGGAGTATATCAAGATGGCAAAGAAAGAGGTTGTCCAATAGATAACGATAATGATGGTTATTTAGATTATCTAGATAATTGTTTGGGTACAGACCCTCATGAATTTATAGGAGGAATTGATAAATATGGTTGTCCAATAGATACCGATAAAGATAGAGTACCCGATTATAAGGATAAATGTCCAAATAACTTATTGATTAGTTCTTGGGTTGATAAAAATGGTTGTGCCCCAGATGAGGATTATGATGGCATACCAGATGATAAAGATGAATGTCTTAATAATTCTAAGAAAGAGATAGCTAATGGAGTTTTTACTACTGGGCCAAGTTTAGGCTGTCCATTTGATAGTGATAATGATGGATTGCCAGATTATCTTGATGAATGTGCTAATCAAACTCCTTTAGAAATTAGTAAAGGTACTGATGAAAATGGCTGTGCGTTAGATTCTGATAATGATAAAATCTCTGATTATGAAGATATATGTCCTAATAGTAGTGAAGAAGAAATAATTAATGGTATTTATCATGAAGGTAAAATGAAAGGTTGTGCGATAGATGATGATAATGATGAAGTTCCTGATTATCTTGATAAATGTCTCAAAAATACTACTTTAGAAATTAGTAAAGGGGTTGATGCTGAAGGTTGCCCGATTGATACAGATAACGATAAAATATTCGATTATCAGGATAAATGCCCAAATAATGATATAAAAGAATTGGCTAAAGGTGTTTATCAAACTGGTAAAAAGATAGGTTGTCCGATTGATACTGATGAAGATAAAATATTGGATTATCTTGATACTTGCCCTAATAATACTAAGAAAGAACTAAAATATGGAGTTGATATTCATGGTTGTCCAGTTGATACTGATGAAGATGGAGTGCCTGATTACCAAGATAAATGCCCAAATACAAGAAATGATGTGGTAGCTGATAAAAGTGGTTGTGTCATTATTGAAGTTGAAAATATTATAAAATATGGTGATGATAGTTTTCCTTATGATGGTGCAAATTTGACGGAACAAGCCAAGTTAGAACTTGATAATATTATCAAAAATATAGATGATAAATTCTTGAAAAAAATCAAAGTAATAGGTCATACTGATAATATTGGTTCGCCATCATTTAATTATTTATTATCTTTAGCACGAGCTAATAACGTTGCTGCATATATGATTACTAATGGTATTCTTCGTAAAAAGATTCTTACAGTAGGAAAAGGTGAAACCCAACCATTAGTATCTAACGATACTGAAGAAGGTCGTTATAAAAATCGGCGATTTGAGTTAGTAATTAGTAGATTTAAAAAATCCATAAACTTTTAATTTGGTCAAAAATATGCACTATAAAATTTTGGCAGTTTCAATTGTATTAAGTTTTTTTATTGGTTTACTTGGTGTTAATCGCAAATGGGGATTTTGGGGATATTTTTTTGGATCTATTTTATTAACGCCTGTAATAGGTCTTTTATTAATATTTGCCTCAGATAAAAAAGATTCCTTATGATTATCACAATTCTTTTGTTGAATGAAGAATCATATTGGATAGAAAATTGTTTACTAGTTATAACAGAATAGGTAAAATAAAATTTACGATATAAAAAATGATTTAGATACAAACAAAATTCTAAATTCTACTCATAAATTAGATGCAAATAAGATTATTGAAACAATCCATTTGTTACATAAACGTATTAATGAACGATTTCCCAAATCTGGATTAGGCTATGTTTGTGTTGAATTACATGCTATTGCTCAAGAATCAAAGAAACATTGTGAATGGTTGCAAGAACCTTTAGTAATATTACGTACTGGTGTTGGAATAGTTATTTTTATATTAGTATTGATATTATTATTAGGTATTGCTGCTTTGGCAGATTTTTCTACTGTTCATGAAATTGAATTTACTGATTTCTTTCAAGTCTTAGATGCAGGAATGAATACGGTAGTTTTGATTGGAGCGGCTTTATTATTTCTTGTTACATTTGAAACTAGAAAAAAACAAAAAAGAGCGATGGTAGCGATTCATCAATTACGAGCTTTAGCTCATGTGATAGATATGCACCAATTAACTAAAGACCCGGAACGTTCTTTTTCCAATGATAAACGTACTTTTTCATCTCCAAAGCAAACGATGAATGATTTTGAATTAACACGTTATCTTGATTACTGTGCTGAAATGTTATCTTTAGTTAGTAAGGTAGCGGCCTTATATACACAAAGCTTTGATGATACAGTAATTTTAACCGAGGTTAATGAGTTAGAAAGTTTAACTATTGGTTTATCTAGTAAAATATGGCAAAAAATTATTATTATTTATCGTTTTAAACAAACGTAAATTAGCTCATTATAAGTTTAAACAAAAATATGGTAACTCTGTAGTAGAAGTTAATGAATCTTAATAATACTAAAATTATGTGGGATATTCTCAATAACCTCAGAGGTTTCATCGCTCCACTGTACTTGACCTAGATGGGTATTAGGTAATGCTTTAATTAAGGAGCCTTTAAAATTAGAAAATAAAGATAGGTTATTATAAATTGGGTAATAGCCTAACTTATCATATTATTCGTTTTGTAACATCATAACCTGTATATAAGACTTAATTATACCAGCCTCATTAAAAGATACAGTGATATTTCCATATGGTTGATAACCTTCTTGTATCTTCTCATTGACTGATTTAACCAGCTGTTTATCATAATGTTCCACAATAGTTATATAGATATTTTTTTCCATCTTATAAATCCCTTATTGATCATTAAAATTAACTGACGTTACAGAACCAAAAATATCCAATCTTACAAAGATGGTTCCAGATAACATCAGTAATTTAACATAAATTATATCCTATTTATATATTTTGATACAATTCATCCTGCATTTATATACTAGATATATTAAAACCACCGACCGATAAAGTCAGTGGAATAAGAATTTTATTTAGTAGCTAATTCTTTTTTAATTAAATAATCCAAAACTTTCATCATTTCATTATAACCATTTGCCATTTCACTAGTTAAACGATATTTGCCAGCTACAATAATTACAGGAACTCCGTTAATATCATAGCCTTTAGTCATAGTTTTGGCTCGATTAATTTGAGTGGTTACCCAAAAAGAATCATATGTATCATTGAAATCTTTCACACTCACACCATGTCTAGAAAACAATCTTTGTAAGGCTTCCCTATTATTCATATTACGCTTGTCATCATGTATAGCCTTAAAAAGTGGAGTATGAATTTTATCTAAAACTTTTAAAGCTTCTGCTACATAAAAGGCTTTTGCCAATGGTAAACGCCGATCATTACTACCAAAAATTGCTGGCATATGGATAAAATGTACATTTTTTGGTTTATTTGCCTTCCAGTTTTTTAAATAATTTTCATCAAACCGATAACAATGGGGACAGGTATACCAAAATAATTCTACTACTTCAACTTTACCTTCAGGAGCGGAAGTTTGCTGAGGTGTGGTTATTAATTCATATTTGCCTTCATAATTATTATCCGCAATAGCAGTTTGAAATAGTGTAATCAAACAAATAAAAACTAACTTAGTATAAATTTTCATAAATGTTACCCTTTAAATTAAAATTACAGACAACCACAAGTGATTGCCTTTTTTAACAATTACTGCATATTTTGTATATAAGCAGCTACAGCTTTCATATCATCAGCAGATATATTTTTAGCTACATCTTTCATAACTGCTGCTGCACCTTCTGGATTACGAACATCATTTTTATAATCAGTTAGCTGTTTAACTATATAACCAGCGTTTTGGCTGCCAATAGTTGGATAATTAGCCATTGGATTACCCTTACCATTTATACCATGACAAGAAGCACAAGCAGGTACATCATCATCCTTATTACCACCACGATAAATTCTTTCGCCACGCTCTGTTAAATTAGAGTCAACTGGAGTGACTTTAATAGTTTGACTGCTAAAATAAGCTGCTAAATCAAGCATATCCTGATCACTTAAAGGTGCAGCCATCATAGACATGGTTGGTTCATTACGAGCTTTGGATTTAAAATCTTGTAATTGCTTGGCAAGATAATTTTCATGTTGTCCAGCGAGTTTTGGCCAAATTTGGTTAATATTACTATTACCATCAGCACCATGACATGGAACACAGGTTACTGATTTAGCTTTGCCATTGGTGACATCACCATTATCTGCAATTACAACTGAACTACCAAGGGTTAAAATACAAAAAGCGATGGTTAATTTTTTCATGCACTTGTCCGTCAAAAGTTAGAGGTTAGTATTACAACAGTTTAAAGTTATTGCTTGGATTTTTCTTAAAAAAAAACTAGTATAAACTTAATAATGTCTTACTTCAAATAGTTATTTCCACCATGCGACATCAAGTTCTCCTTTAGCTTTCTTTTTTTTGTTACTAAGTTTGCTAAAAAATATTTGGCCAGTTTCTTTTTCTACATTTTTAACTGACATTACATAATCCCATAGTTTATTAGCTCGGATATTTTCGTTAGGAAAGATAAATCCTATACTACGATTATGTTTAAAAGAATATACAACTTTATAAAATGCACTGGGAAGTGGAATATTATTAATATATTTTGGATTATCAGAATAAATTGGGCCAGCAATAATCATTAATTTACCTTTACAACAAGCCCAATTTCTAATAGTATTTTCCAAACTTCCCCACACTTGTCGGTTTAATTTTGGATGTTGCAGAGCAATGTTAGACATAGCAAAAGTTTGTTCATTACTTTTACGGCTAAAATCAATTGATGCACTTGGGGCAAGATGACCTTTATCATAACCAGTATTTCTAAAATCCTCAGGTTCTACCCTGTATGGTTTTGGTATATCTTTATCAGCATAAAAACTATCATCTCTTTCAACATCAACTCCAATAGAACCTTTGGAAATAATATAGGCAACCCATGCCGCACATTTACGGTTAAAAATATAACCTAAGCTATAGCCATCTCGATCAAGTACTAAATCAGTTTTGCATGGCTCACCCAATTTTCTATGATTGTAAAATTTATATATCCAAATATAAGTTTTATGCCGATTTGGCCATAAATAAATTAGAAATACATATTGGGCTAATGCACCTGCTATAAAACAACCAATTCCTACTATATAATACAAGTTAACTGCTCCATAATTTATATTCTTTTAAATTTAATTAATTGCTATGATTTATTGAATTTATCAATGGGTAATATTAATTATACCTAATAATTCTAATATGACAAAATTTTTAAGTTAAAAGATATTTAGCTAAAGTTATGTAAATAATTGAGTGAAATAAATTGTGGTATAATTTCATTCTGTATAAAATATGGTTTCGTTACTCCATTATTTAATTAAGAATTATTCAACTACCAATTGGTAAAATAACTCTAAATGTAGTATCATTTTCTGTTTCTATTTCAATTTTTCCATGATGTTTGTCAATAATCTTTTTAACAATATCTAAACCAATCCCACTACCTTCACCACGTTCTTTAGTAGTAAAAAATGGTTCAAAAATCCGCTCTTTAACATCATCTGAAATCCCACAGCCAGTATCGGTAAAACTGATTATTATCTGTTGATTAAAATGAGAGGCTTTAATAGTCAAAGTGCCTTTATTTTTCATTGCCTGTAAAGCATTATGAATTATATTAGTCCAAACTTGTTGAATTTCATCAGCATAACATTTAACTATAGGAAGTATTTGATAATTTTTTATTATTTCAATCCCTTGTTTTATCTGATTATGATATAAAGTTAAAACTGTATCAATGCTATCAATAATATCTAGTTCAGATTTTTCCCCAGAAGTATCTTGATGAGCAAATTTACGCAGGGCAAAAATGACTTTAGAAGCTTTATTTATTGCTAAGTTGATATTGGCGCTATTATTATGGATAGATGCAAAATTACGAGCTATTTTAACAATATTGATTGCCTCTTCATCTCTTAATAATGGCAATAAATCCATATAATCTTCCGTAATTTTCATATATACAAAAATATCAGCCAAAGTCGAAGAATTTTTAATATTTTCTTCACTAAATAATTTTCGTAATTTACGTTTAACCGTTCTCTTTTCTTTGGAGGTTAAGCTGGTTGAAGTTACATTTTTAGCTCTTTCTAATAAACTCATAAATAATTGTAAACGGTTTGCTACTGAAGTGAATTGAGATAATTGAGGTAAACTGGCTGTAACATCATTGAAAGAATCTAATACATTATCAATAGAAGCTCGAATTGCTCCCAATGGCGTATTAACTTCATGGGCTATACCGGCAATAAGTTGACCTAAAGCGGCTAATTTTTCTGAGTGAATTAGTTGTGATTGAGTCGAACGTAAATCTTTCAAAGTTGTTTGTAATTCAGTAGTACGTTCGGTAACTTTCTGTTCTAAATTTTGATATAATTGGGCATTTTCAATAGAAATTACCATTTGAGAAGATAATAAACTAAGGATTTCTACTCGTTCTGAAGTAAATACATCATTAAGTTGATTATTTTCTAAATATAGAACTCCTTTTAAAATTCCTTGACTTGATAATGGCATACATAATATTGATTTTGGACGATATTCATTAATGTAAGAATCATGGGCAAATTTATTATTAGCATTATTTAAAACAACATTTTTACCAGTACGAATCACATAATTAATAATATTAATTGATATTTGTTTGTAAGTAATAATAGAAATAGACTGCAATACCTTGATGTTTGTATTATCAATTTCGGCTTCAATAAACCAGCTATCTTTTTGTGGAAGTAGTAAAAAACCTCTATTAGCTCCTGCATTCTCAATGACAATTTGCATCATTTTTTTCAATAATTTTGCCAACATAATTTCTTCAGACATAGTGTGAGAGGCTTTAACTACACTGTTTAAGTCTAATAAATGTGAAGCGGTAGTTTTAGTAGAAGTCAAGACTGAAGTGCTAGAATTAGTTGGAATTAAAGTCTTATTGACTAATAACTGTGGATATTTTTCTTCTAAATCTATAACTTTAGCTGTTGCTCTCCATTTTTGATAAGCGTAATGAGCTTCACGTAGATGTGTATTGGCATATTGATTATAACCTTTTGCAAACCAAAATTTAGCTATCAATTCATTAACTAAAGCTTCATCTTGCACAAATTTATTATTCTTAGCATTAGTCATTGCTTGAGAATATAAGTCAAGAGCTTCTGAATCGTTACCGGTAATTCGAGCAATTTCAGCTGCAACTAATAAGTATTTATGGAGGAAATTTTCAGCACAGTTACTAGTCCAAATTTGCATTTGTTGTTGATTTTCTGATAAGTTTTTCCAGTATTCAGCTTGTTTAGCTTTGGAAGCTTCTAAATAAAGAGCTGTCATGCTAAGAGAATGGTAGAAATTATTATCAACTACGGTAACAACTCCAAGAATAGAGTTTATTAATTTTTTGGCTTTTATTGAATATTGTAGAGATTCAGCAGGTTTTCCATAGATATACAATGCTTGAGATTTTAGTATAAAATAATAACATAAGATATTTTCATGTTCTTTATGTTTTATCAGATACTGCTCTTCTGTCATATCTTCATTGTAAAAATCGGTTTTTTTTTCTGTAAAGGCAGTTAAATTAAAGATAAATATTTGAATACCTAGCAATAAATCAATTGAAAATTGATTCTTGGCTTTACGGTTAAAGGCTAAATCTTTGGAAATTTTTGATAGAATATGCTTAAGACTACGACCTTGGTAAAAACTATTGAATATTTGTAAAGTAGTTAGATAACCCATATATTGTAGATCGCCAGATTCCAATCCAGCTTGTTGGGCTTCGATATTTATATTTTTAGTATTACTAATATGCTTAACCCAAGGTAACAAAAAACCGCTTACCATGGTATAAGCTTGACATTTATTACTATTGAGTTTATTACTTATATCAATGGCAACCATACCAAATTCATAAGCCATTTTATATTCTTTATATAAAGAGCCAAGAATTATGCCATAAGCACATAAAATAGAGGGAGTTTCTAACACATTGCCATGTTTTAAACAAAGATTCACATTTTTCATGGTAATTAAAAACCATAATTCTTGATTAGAGAAATAGGCAGGTATTGCCATATATCTTAATAATTTAGTAGTAACCAAAATTTCCTGGTCAGTAACTACTTTTTGTTGAAGTAATGAACTTATATTACGATCACCAAGATTCTGCTTGGCCATTTCTTGTTCAAAAGCAGTAGTTAAATTTGTAGATGGTAAGTTAATATTCAAACATGACAAAGCTTTTTGGCCGATTTCAACCGCTTTAGCATATTTGCCTTGCATAGTATATTGAACCACTAATAATTTATAAGCTTTTACCTTTTCGATTGGGGATTTGGCATGTTGTAATACTAACCCAATTGATTTTTTTGAATTAGCAAAATTTCCGTTTAAATATTCAATTTCAGCCTTTTCTAAATATAAATTAAAAGCAAGTTCGTAATGTTCTTGCCAATAATCGCCAGCTAGATTTGTTTCGCCAATAGTTAAATATTGGTCAGCTATTATATAGGCGGTGGCTTTTTTAGCCTTTTGCCCGGCGATTAAGTTTAATTTAGCAATCTGATTTTTTAATTCTGGCTCTTCTATTAATCCTAAGTTTAAATGTTCAACAATATCAAATATTTGACTGTCTAAATTATCATCATTACAATTTTCTAACAATAATAATCCAATTTTTAGATGGACATTTCTTTTATCAACAATTAGAGTGTAAGCAGCTTGTTGAACTCGATCATGTAAAAATTGAAAATTACTAATTATGAATGGTGATTCACTATTTGGTTCTGGTTCAGATGCTGAAATAATAAACCCTTCTGTTAAGATTGGTAATATATCTTTAAAGGTGAATTTAATATTAGAATCATATACTTTTGTATAAATCGCTGATAAAATATCTAAATCAAAATAATTACCCATACAAGCAGCTAAACACAAAATTTGTTGAGATTTAATTGGTAATTTTTTCAATTTAGTAATCATCAATTCTACTACATTATCTGTAATATCCACCGCTTCAATTTGCTCAATATCCCATTGCCAACTTGTTTTTATGTCTGAATTTGGTGGGATAAAATTCAGCAAATTTTCTTCGTATAAAGTATGCAAAAATTGGTTAACAAAAAATGGATTACCACCAGTTTTTCGCATTACTAAATCTGCTAAAGAAAATGTAGTTTTTTGATCTTGATGTAAAGTATCAGCAATTAATTGATTTACATCCATAAGTTGGATATTAGTTAAGCTAATTTGATTAACAGTAACTCGTTCATTATAAAGATTTTCTAACATTACCATTAAAGGATGATCAGAATTTACCTCATTATCTCGAAATGCACCAATCAAAAACATAGCATTAGTTTTTTGTGAAACCATGATCATTTCTAATAGCTGTAAACTAGCTAAATCAGCCCATTGTAAATCATCTAAAAATAGAACCAGAGGATTGGTTGGTTCACAGAATACTTGAATGAAATTTTGAAAAACTAGATTAAAACGATTTTGGGCTTCGGTTGGTTCCATCACTGAAATGGCAGGTTGTTTACCAATGATTAATTCTATCGCTGGAATTATATCAATAATAACTTGGCCATTTTTACCAAGAACAGCTAGTAGCTTATTTTTCCATTGTTGAATTTGTTCTTCATCTTCCATTAGTAAATGTTGTACCAATTCCTCAAAGGCATTAACAATACCACTATAAGGAGTATTTTTTTGAAATTGGCTAAATTTACCGGAAATAAAATTAGTTATTGGTTTATAAACCTCTGTGATTAATAAAGATTTACCTGTTCCAGAACGGCCAGCGACCAACATCATTTCACTAATTCTGCTTGTAGAAGGAAGTAAAGCACGATTCATCATTTGTTCAAAACTAGTTATTAGAGTCTTTATTTCTTGTTCTCGTCCATAAAGTTTTTGAGGAATTTGAAATTTATCAGAGAAATCTTGTTGACCTAATTTAAAGGGATTTATTTTGCCAGTTGTAATTAGTTGTTGTTGGCAATTTTGTAAATCTGCTTTTAGTCCCCATGTGCTTTGATATCGGTCTTCTGCCATTTTTTCTAGTAATTTCATTATGATATTAGAAATAGCTATGGGTATTTCTTGTAATTCACTTGGTGCAATTGGTTGTTTAGCAATATGACAGTGAACTAGTTCTATCGCATCTGATGAATCAAATGGCAATTGACGGGTAAATAGTTCATATAAAGTTACTCCCAATGAGTAAAAATCAGTCCGATAGTCTAAAGTTCTATTCATACGGCCAGTTTGCTCTGGGGACATATAAGCCAATGTACCTTCTAAACCATCTGGATTTTTTAAACTCATTACTTGTTGGGATAACTGAGTAGAAATTCCAAAATCAATAAATTTGAGTATCTTTATATCAGTATTAAACACTAAATTTGAAGAATTTATATCTTTATGAATAATATTATGTTTATGAATTTGTTCTAAAATATCCGTTGCTTGAATAGCTATTTCTAATAATTGTTCAATGGTAAATTGTTTTTTAGTCAAACATTGTTTTAAAGATTCTCCTCCAAAATCTTCTAAACACATTACTAGAGTATTTTTATGTTTTTCAAGACTATAAACATCAATTACACCATCGATTTCAGATAAATATTCAATAATATCATATTCTTGACGATAAAATATCAACTCATCACTAGTTGGATAATCCTCTTTCAATATTTTAAGAATTACTGATTTATTATCAATGGTTTTAGTTGCCCGATAAATTAATGAGTTAACACTTTCATAAATTTGTTTGTTAATTGTATAATTTGGTATAGTAAACATAAATAGTATTTGATGAGTTTTATAGGATAAATGGGGTTGAGTAAACTTAATAAAACCTATTTAATTTGTGAATGATTAATGAAAAATATTAGTAATTAATCATTCTTAATTTACTAATTCGCAACTAAAATAATTTTAGGTTTACCCGGCAAGATTTGGTTAGAATAAATTGATTATATTTTATAAGGGAATTGCCAATAATTTTGCCACTTTAGTTGCCACAGTATCCCAACTACTACCAGCAACTGCTTGTCTCCTAGCTTTAATTAAATTAAGATCATTTTCTTGTAATGCTTTGTCAATATAAGCTAAAAATTCATCATGAGAATTTGCATTATAAATTAAATCTTTATAGGGTTGAAAAGCTGGCAATGTTATCACTACTGTT
>DRQV01000200.1 GCA_011371325.1 Thioploca sp. | reverse complement strand
GCTACCTTTTAATTCTACCACTTCTGTTTCCCAAATTATTTTATATATACCTATTGTATTTTCACCATAAGGATGTTCAATCGGATTCACCGTTTCCATAAAAGCTACTGCATTACGAGTAGCATCATTGCGTTGTTGAGCAGCTTGAACATGTTGCAAAGTTGTCAAATTAGTGCTAATCCAATTTAACAAAGCCATACCAGTACTTGCTATTAAAACCAGTGCTACAATAGCCTCAAGTAAGGTAAACCCATATTGCTTCATGTTAAATAAATCATAGTAATTATAATTAATTTTTTGAATTTAATTAAAAGAATTACCATATAATATATAATTTCATAGGTTTATTATATATCATTTACATGTACAAATCAATTTCTTTGATAAATAACTAATTGATAATTTAAAGATACGATTCCCTGATAGAGTATAGTTTAACTCATCTTTAAAATAAGGAAACCACGTATATCGCAGTTTCAGTTATTAATTGTCGATATGTTCAGAATCTTCAGACAAGAAAAAGTGATTAAATGAATTGATGATGAGTAGCACAATGACAGACGGCCTGCCCCTACATAATATATTTCAATATGCTAGGGGAGAACCTAATATGTTTGCCCTGAAGTTTTGCCCACTAAGGAATATACTCAAATATTTCCAGTAATTTTCTTGGTAATCACCCACTGTTGACCAATAGATAAAATATTATTCACTACCCAATATAACACTAAACCGGATGGGAAGAAAGCGAAAAATACGGTAAACACTACTGGTAAAACCATCATTATCTTCTGTTGTACTGGGTCAATTGGAGCTGGATTCAAGCGATGCTGCATGAACATTGTAGCTCCCATAATCAACGGTAATACGAAAAATGGGTCTGGAGATGATAGATCATTTAACCAAAAGATAAAATCAGCTTGACGTAATTCCACACTTTCTAATAATACCCAATACAAAGCAATGAATACCGGTATTTGCACCGCAATTGGTAAACAACCACCAAGAGGATTAATCTTCTCTTTACGATACATATCCATCATCGCTTGATTAAGACGAGCTTTATCATCTCCATATCGTTCTTTGAGAGATGCCAAACGTGGTTGTAAGCGTCGCATATTAGCCATTGATTTATAACTAGTGGCAGATAGTTGAAAAAAGACAACTTTAATAAGCAGAGTTAATACAATAATTGCCCAACCCCAGTTGCCAAACCAATCATGAAATATACCCAACATCATAAATAAAGGTTGAGAAATAAACCATAACCAACCATAATCAACAGTTAAATCCAAATTTGGAGAAAGTTCAGCTAGTTTGTCTTGCAATTTTGGCCCAGCAAATAATCGTATGCTAAATTCTTGTTTGGTATATGGAGCTACAGTTTGTTCTGGACCATACAATCCCAATATATGCCTATTGCCTGGTTCTTGTAAATTAGTATAATATTTATATTTTTGCTCTCGCTCTGGAATCCATGCAGCAACAAAATAATGTTGTAACATAGCAACCCAGCCATTTTCCCAACTAGCTCGATTTTCTTGATTAAAACTACCATCTTCTATATCATCAAACGAAATCTTTTCATATCGTCGTTCTGGGCTGGAAATTGCACCACCCATATAAGTATATAAAAATCTAGAATCGCCAGCTAAAGTTGCTTTAGCTCTTTGAAATTGTCCATATAAACGTCCTTTCCAAGGTTGATCAGATTCATTGTTTAGTATATATTTTACATCAATAATATAACTGCCACGTTTGAAAGTATAAATTTTTTCCACTGAAATTTGTTCGGCATTTTTCCAATATAATTTAACTTCCAAGGTATCACCATCAAGTTTATAATCTAGCTTTTCAGTTTGATAAATTGCTTTATGAGTAGGAGCATTTTTTTCTGGTAATAGACCAGATTGAGCCACAAATACATTTGGCAACTCATCATTCATTAATTCAAAAGGTTGGTCTGGCTTATCAACTGCAACTGGATAATTTACTAAACCTATTTTGCGTATATCCCCACCAACAGTATCAATTTCTAATTGCAACAAATCCGTTGTCACATGAATGCGTTTTTTTGTAGATAATAAATGTGCAGATGTAGCTACTGGCAACTTTGTTGTAGAAGTAGAAGAAACAACATTAGGCAATAATTCTGAGGAAACCGGTGCAGAAGAAGTTGCAGATGGCACGCTAGGTGCTGAAACTGGAACAGTGTTGTTGACAGTTGGAACTGGCGACGTAGAAGGATAATCCTCATGCCAAGCTTGATACATCAATAATGAAATGAAGGCTAACGCCATAATCAGAATGAGCCTAGTATTATCCATTTTTTTTCCTTGATTTTGGTACTGGATCAAATCCACCTGGATGCCATGGATGACAACGGAAGATTCGTTTAACACCTAAGATGAAGCCGTAAAAAGCTCCGTGAGTTTTAATTGCAATCAGGGCATATTCAGAACAACTTGGATAAAAACGACAATTTTGCCCTAACCACGGACGAATAACTAATTGATAGCCCCGAATAAAAAAAATTAAGATTT
>DRQV01000199.1 GCA_011371325.1 Thioploca sp. | reverse complement strand
TAAATTAAAACAATTATATCAAATTACCCAAATAGAACATGCTAAATATTTACGTCAATTAAAAATTAACCAAGAATTACATATAAAACATGATGTTGAAAAAGTTCAAGATTTAATCTTAATATTAAATAAAATTGAAGAACTGCATGTATTTCGTACAGGAGCTAAAGAATTTGAAAGTGAAATTAGGCCGATAGGCAGAACCACTAAAATAGTAACGATACATGGTGTCGTTAAAACCACATTATCTGCCGCTATCAAACAGTCTGGTTTATCCAATAAACTGTTAAATAAATTAATGGATATATTTGTTTATGATATTGATTTTGAACGTGATATCCAAATTGGAGATCAGTTTAGTGTGATTTATAAACAATATCAGTTTGGTAAAGATATTGAAGAAGGGAATATTTTAGTTGCCGAATTTATTAACCAAAATAAACTATATCAAGCCTTAAGATATACTGATAAAGCTGGTAATACAGATTACTACACTCCTAAGGGAGCTAGTTTACAGAAAATTTCCTTATTAACCACTCCAATCACTGATTTTAAAAGGTTAAGTTCTCATTTTGGAATGCGAAGACATCCAATTTCTGGACGAAAACATATGCATACTGGGGTAGATTATAGTGCAGTACCAGGTACTCCAATTATAGCCGCTGGAGATGCAACCGTTAAATTTTTGGGACGCAAAGGAGGTTATGGTAAAGTAATTATATTAGAACATGATTCACGAGTGAGAACTTTATATGCTCATATGTCAAAATTTGTTAAGAGTTTAAAAGTTGGAACTGAAGTTTCCCAAGGAGAGATTATTGGCTATGTTGGTATGACTGGTAGAACTACTGGTTCACATTTACATTATGAAGTATTAATAGATAATGATTATAAGAATCCATTAGATTTTAAACAGGCATTTTCTTTACCAATAATCGAACCGTCACATTTTTTCCAAAAAACTAAAAAGTTATTAGCTCAATTAAATGCGATTAACCAAGCTTCAGCACCGATAAAATTAGCAAAGTCTATGACATCAACGCTAAAGCAACATGCTACAGTAATCAAGGAGTAATAATGTATATTGGACTTATGTCTGGTACTAGTGTAGATGCTATTGATGTTATATTAGCTGATTTTATTGGTAATGAAATTCATATATATGCCGTACATTCACATCCTTGGCCACAGGATTTGCGTGATACTTTATTAACCCTTAGTCAAGCAGCTAAAGATCAAAGTATTTTACATGATATAGCTATTCTTGATGTAAAAGCCGGTAAATTATTTGCTGAAGCCACTCTAGCAATGTTAGAGCAAGCAAATATTCCCAAAGAAAAAATTGATGCTATTGGCAGTCCTGGTCAAACTTTATATCATCATCCAGATGGTAATCCGGCTTATACTTGGCAAATTGGTGATCCAAATGTAATAGCTCAAATAACAGGAATTACTACAGTGGCAGATTTCAGACGACGAGATATGGCTGCTGGTGGGCAAGGCGCTCCTTTAGCACCAGCATTTCATAATGTTTATATGCGTAGTTCTGAAGAGAATCGAGGGGTGTTAAATATTGGGGGAATTGCCAATCTTACCATATTGTTAGCTGATAAAGGACAACCAGTTATTGGTTTTGATACTGGGCCAGGTAATGCTTTGCTAGATGCCTTTGCTTATCAACAGCAACATTTAAGGATTGATATAGATGGTGCTTGGGCAGCTTCTGGACAAATTCATAGTGATTTATTAAAGGATATGTTGGCAGATGAATATTTTTCTAGGTCAGCTCCCAAAAGTACTGGGCGGGATTATTTTAATTTAGAATGGTTAAGTTATCATACTTTAGGTCTTTCTTTATCACCAGAGGATATACAAGCAACTTTATGTCAATTTACCATTGATAGCATTGCAAATGCCACAGAATCATATAATATTCAACGTTTATTGGTCTGTGGTGGCGGAGTTCATAATTCATTATTGATGCAAGGACTGGCTGATAAGTTACCAAATTGTAAATTAGAATCTACAGAAGCAATTGGTATTAACCCTGATTTGGTCGAAGCGATTTGTTTTGCTTGGTTGGCTAGACAACGGTTAAATAATCAATTTAGTAATTTACCGTCGGTTACTGGAGCTAAACAGGCAGTAACATTAGGTGGAATTTATAATTAATAGGAATATACAATGCAACGTAATGTTATAAAAATATATCCCCAAGAGCCTAGCTCTATAAAGTTAATATTAACTTTGGCTATCGCTGGTTTAATTTCTGGGATTGCTATCATAGCTATTTATAAGGCTACTTTGCCAACTATCACGGCATATAAAGCTAAAATATTGCGTGAAGCAGTATTTAAAGTTTTGCCAGGAGTTACCAAAATTCAGAAGTTACAATATATTAATAATAAATTTCAACCAATTGATTCAAAAGAAAATAGCTCAGAAATTATTTATGCTGGTTATGATTCAAAAGATAATTTAATTGGTTATGCTATTAGTGCTTCAGGTTCTGGATTTCAAGACACTATTCAGATATTGTATGGGTATATTCCCCAGAATAATTTAATAGTTGGTATGGAAGTTTTGGATAGTCGAGAAACTCCTGGTTTAGGAGATAAAATTTATAAAGATACTGATTTTAAAGCTAATTTTAAATCATTGAAGGTAAAACCAGCAATTGTTCTTGTAAAAAATGGTATGAAATCGGCGTCTAATGAAGTGGATTCAATAACTGGAGCAACTATTTCTTCTAAAGCGGTAATTAAGATAATTAATAAATCTAATAGTAAATGGTTGGATAGAATTCATATGAAGCAATAGATTTTATCAGAATTTTCATCTAACAATTTGGTATTAAGATAATTTATGATAAACGTTCTCTTATTTTTAAATTGGATTTATTTCGTAGCTTCTGTTATTATTTAGCATATTTTAACTTTCTATTTGATGACACGCCCTAATCTTAATAGTGTTTTTCTAAAATATAAGATATATCTTAATATAAAATTTGAACTTATAACTTAATTTGTGGAAATTTATTTAATGAGATTACTAAAATTTTTGGTAGTACTTGCCATTTCATTCACTCAAATTGTTTGGGCAGAACCAGTCCAAATAAGTGGACAATGGATACGAGAAGCTCCTCCCAATGCCCAAGTGTTAGCAGCTTTTATGCTTATAGATAACCAATCTTCAGAATCACAAACCATTGTCAAAGTAACAAGTTCTGATTTTGAAGCAATAGAAATTCATCAAACTGTTGAGCATGATGGTATGATGTATATGCACAAACAAGAACAATTGGTTATTAATCCTAAACAGAAATTAATATTAAAACCGGGTAGTTATCACATGATGTTAATGCAACCAAAACGTCAATTAACTACTGGTGAAGAAGTAGAGTTAACTCTAAAATTTGCTAATAAAGAAGAGTTGGTAATTAAAGTACCAGTACGCAAATCTGCTATTAATGAAAAACCATCTCAGCATCATCACTAATGATTATTTCCACTACAGCCGCTATGGAAGAGTTAGGTGGTAAATTGGCCAATTCATATCCTGGTAGGCAAGGTGTTATACATCTTTGTGGTGATTTAGGTACTGGTAAAACTACACTGGTACGGGGATTTTTGCGTACTTTAGGATATCAAGGTATTGTAAAAAGCCCTACCTATACAATAGTTGAACCTTATTTTTTTGACAAATATACTATTTATCATTTTGATTTTTATCGCTTAAGCGATCCAGAAGAATTAGAATATTTAGGTATTCGTGATTATTTGGATGCTATTTGTTTAATCGAATGGCCAGAAATAGGTCAAAGTTTCACTCCTAAGCCAGATATTCAAATCAATATATCTCATCATAAAACTGCTCGAATTTTAGAAATAGAAACTCATACCAAACGTGGATATATGTTATATAACAAATTCTGACTATTGTATCTGGTCTACACAAATAAAACGCCTAACTGAATTTAAGCTTATTTTGCTTACAAACATTTTTTATACTAGGTTTGCTATATATCATAAACCCAAATAACAATTATGCTAGAAACCACCTATTTAACCAATAATTTTTTAATTGCAATGCCAAATTTAGCAGATTCTAACTTTTTAAAAACAGTTACTTACATATGTATACATAACAAAGAAGGAGCTATGGGCATTGTTATTAATCGGCCAATGGGAGTTAATTTAGGTGAAATTTTAGAACAAATGGATATTAAAACTGAAAACCCTAGTTCTATTAAACTACCTATTTTCAATGGTGGCCCGGTACAAAAGGAACGAGGTTTTGTTCTGCATCAACCAGGCCAAAAATGGGATGCAATGTTAACTGTTAGTGAGGAATTAAATATTACTACTTCACGGGATATAATGATCGCTATTGCTAATAACAAAGGTCCTGATAAAGTATTGATTGCCCTGGGTTATGCTGGTTGGGGAGCAGGTCAACTAGAACGAGAAATGGCTGATAATATATGGATAAATACCCCAGTTGATAATGATATTATTTTTAAAACTCCTTCTAATCAACGTTGGCAGGCAGCAGTAGCAAGCTTAGGTATTGATTTAACTTTATTATCTGGTCAAGTTGGCCATGCTTAAAAATTAGCTGATAAATTTTGTTTAAACCACATAGATAAACTATTTGCAGATTTAATTGCTTTACCTCCAATATTTTTGATAGGATTAAGAAGATTATTTACTGCATTCCGAGTGTTACTATTGTGACATCTACCTTCTCTTTCTATCCAGTGTACTGTATTGCCAACCACTACGATACTACCTGACACAATAATCGATGTAACGGAAATAGCTAAGAGTCCCAAAGGAATTAATAAAAAACATTCTGGACTATAACAATCATCTGATGGCTCAAATAATCCTTCTATCATTCCTTCAAGTAATGCTTGAGTACCTTCTTCGGATAAAGTTAATCTTAATTCCTTAGTAATCAATTTGCAATCAGATTGAGTTTCTAACAACATTGGTGAAAAACAGCCACTTAATAATAGAATAAAAGTAATGATTATAATAAGTCTTTTATTGAACATACCTAAATTTACCATATCTATTCGCTTTCAAATATTAGATGTTTTATAAGCTTGATTAAAATATTATATATCTCTTTTTACAGTTCTATTACCTTCATTTAGAACTATTGAAAAAATTGCAACCCTAAGAAACTCCCATACATTACCTAGAACTTTTTTAGTATTATACATTTTGGTGGTATCACCTCCTACATAACATGATGATAAGAGTAATCCCTTGTGGTTGCCTTATATTTATACAAAATGATTTTAATATAATTAAAATTTATTCCTTTTTAAATATATTAGTAATAAAGAAATAGCCGCCGGAGTTATACCAGAAATTCGTGAAGCTTGACCTACAGTAGTTGGACGATGTTTGGCTAATTTTTGTCGTACTTCATTGGACAATCCCATTACCTGCTTGTAATCTATAGTTTCTGGTAAAAACATTTCTTCATAGTGACGTAATCTAGCTATCTCAGCTTCTTGACGTTTAATATAACCATTATATTTTTGTTGAATTTCAACTTGTTGGATCACATCTTTTGGTAAATCAGTCGATGGGATTAAATGAGCATAAGTTATTTCTGGTCTACCTAAAAGCTCTAAATAATTTACTTCTCGGTTAATACTAGTAAAATTAAATTTATCAGTAGGTCGCATCCATAATTTACTAAGACGCTGTTTTTCCAATTCAATAGCTGTTCTTTTAGCCTCAAAAACTTGCCATTGTTCTTCTCCGACTAGACCTAATTGCCAGCCAATTTCTGTCAAACGTAAATCAGCATTATCTTCTCGTAATAATAATCTATATTCAGCTCGACTAGTGAACATGCGGTAAGGTTCATTAGTACCTTTAGTTATAAGGTCATCAATCATTACTCCAATATAAGCTTCGTCACGCCGTGGAGTCCAAGCTGATTTACCTTGCACTTGCAACGCAGCATTCATACCAGCAATTAATCCTTGAGCTGCTGCTTCCTCATAACCAGTTGTACCATTAATTTGTCCAGCAAAAAATAATCCGGCAATAGCTTTAGTTTCTAAACTTGGTTTTAAATCTCGAGGATCAAAAAAATCATATTCAATAGCATAACCAGGTCGAGTAATATGAGCATTTTCAAGACCTTTTATAGAACGAACTAATTTTAATTGAATATCAAATGGTAAACTGGTGGAAATCCCATTAGGATAAATTTCCTGAGTTGTTAATCCTTCTGGTTCTATGAAAATTTGATGCGAAGTTCGGTCAGCAAATCGGACAATTTTATCTTCAATTGAAGGACAATAACGAGGGCCAACACTCTCAATAATTCCTGAATATATCGGAGAACGATCCAAACTAGAACGAATAATAGCATGAGTTTGTTCATTAGTATGAGTGATATAACAGGATATTTGAGGTGGATGGTGGGCTAATTTACCTTGGAAAGAAAATACTGGAGTTGGTTCATCACCTGGTTGAGCTGTCATCAGTTGATAGTTTAAACTTTTACCATCCAGCCGTGGAGGAGTTCCAGTTTTTAATCGATTAATTCGTAATGGTAATTCTCGTAACCGTAATGCTAAGGAATTAGCTGGTAACTCACCGGCCCTACCACCTTGATGACTATTTAAACCAATATGGATTATCCCGGCCAAAAAAGTCCCTGTGGTTAACACTACTGTATCTGCTAAAAAATGAATTCCAGTTTGGGATACAACTCCAACTATTCGTTCATTATCAATAATTAAATCGTCAACCGCTTGTTGGAATATTTTTAAATTCGGTTGTGTTTCAATAGCTTTTCTTACTACCATTTTATACAAATTACGATCCATTTGAGCTCTAGTTGCCCGAACTGCAGGACCTTTTCTGGAATTTAAAATTCTAAATTGAATGCCAGCTTGATCCGCAGCTTTAGCCATTAAACCACCCAAAGCATCAATTTCTTTAACTAAATGGCCTTTACCAATACCACCAATAGCTGGATTGCAAGACATCTGACCCAAAGTTTCTATATTATGAGTTAATAATAGGGTAGACATTCCCATTCGAGCAGCAGCTAAAGCAGCCTCAGTACCAGCATGACCTCCGCCTATTACAATTACAGCAAAATGTTCAGGATAATTCATTTTTTTGATAAGCTATTTTAAGATGAGTAGATGTGGAGGTAGAAAAAAGATAATTCAAGAACAAGCCCCATTAGAAGCAACCATGAAAGAATATGGTAGACCTATCCGGTTAAAACTTATATCTATTTATGAAAGTAAAAATTGTTTTCAAATTAATAACAGATTTTAAGAAAGAAAAATTTTTTGATAAAATGGATAGTTTACCAGTTTATTTAAATTTATTGACAAAATTCATATGAGATTAATATTTTGTTTAATCCGTAAAAATCTTGATACAATCAGTATAATAGTTTTAACTTAAAAGATAGCTTTAATTTCGGCAGTAGCAAAGGGAGAGTAACTAAACTGTTCCAAAGGAAAACTACTGATTCAATGAAAACAATATCTGGAAATTGAGTAATTAATAAAACTTCATACATTTTTAATCATCCTTATATGTTTAAATTATTGACAATTAGTATTATTTAATAATATAATTACATGTTTTTATAACTAATCTAACTAAATATTATGAGTCCCAAAACGACTATTATTGTATCTCTATTAGTATTGGTTGGAATTGCTATTGGAGTCACTGGCTGGTTTTTTCCACGTCCAACTATTCCAATGGAATTACAAACTATACTACGCCCAGAATCAAAACCACTACAAGAATTTTCTCTTATTGATCAAAATAAAAATGTTTTTAATTTAGAAAATTTTAAAGATAAATGGACTTTACTGTTTTTTGGTTACACTTTTTGCCCAGATGTATGTCCAACTACACTTACTGTATTACAAAAGTTTTATACTAAATTAAAGCCACAAGTTTTAGCAAATACT
>DRQV01000198.1 GCA_011371325.1 Thioploca sp. | reverse complement strand
TACCATTTGTTGATTAGAAATATTAAATATATTTTCATAACGTTTGTTTATAAATAAATATCTACCAGACATGTCTTTCAAAAATATAACTGTAGCACTATTATTTAAAATTGCATGTAACTGTTCTTTGCTTTCCTGTAAAGCTTGTTCAGCTTGTTTACGTTCGGTTATATCTTCGGCAACTTTTATGAAGTTAGTAATATTACCATTTTTATCTTTAATGGTTGAAATAGAAGCATATTCCCAATATAAAGAACCATCTTTTTTTCGATTGTGAAATTCGTTTCGCCATTCTTCACCGTATAAAATAGTGTCCCACATATTTTGGTAAAATTCTTTAGTGTGTTGGCCAGATTTTAGAATACGTGGATTACGTCCAATTGCTTCTTCAGCACTATAGCCAGTGATTTGGGTAAATTTTGGATTTACATATTCAATATTACCAATAATATCAACAATTATAGTAGTACTAGGACTTTGCTCTATTATAATAGATAATTTTTTGAGTTGGCTTTCAATTATTTTTCGTCCTTTAATTTCACTTCGTAATTGTTCTTTATATTGTTTTAATTCTTTAGTCTGTTGTTTTATTAAACATTTTAATTCACTTGTTTGTTTAAACCACCAACGTATTAAAATAATTATCAATATTACAAAAATTAAATTAATTATTATTAGAATTATTTCTGGGCGTGCTAAAATAATATCTGGGATCAAATAGCCTAGTTTAGAACTATATAAAATTTCCAAATAGATGCTATTGAATAATGAACAAGATGATTCATTATTTAAAATAGTTAGAAAAATTACATTATGTTTAGGTAGTCGTAGATTTTTTATGCAAGAAAATAATATCCATATTATGACTAGTGGATAATAGGTGATGGAAGTTAGTACGGTAAACAAATTCATGATGATAGCTAATATTCTATCAATTTTTGAAATTGTTCCTAAGTTTACTCTTGGGAACAATTCATTCTTTGAAATTAAATTAATCCAGCAAAAGGTTCGATTAATACTTTATTACCAGCTTTTACATTACCACATTCTTTTGCTAGCACAATAAAGCAATTAGCTTGACTCATAGAACTTAATACGCCAGAACCTTGTATTCCTGTAGAACTTACTACTAAATTACCTTGTTCATCAGTTTTCATAATACCACGTTGAAACTCCATACGGCCTGGGCTTTTTTTCAAAGTGGATAAACATGTGGCCGGAACCCTAATTTGAGTTGTTGTGTTTTGGCCCATCATATGACGTAAAGCAGGTTGGACGAATTGATAAAATGTAACTAAAGCAGAAACTGGATTACCTGGTAAACCAAAAAAAGCTGAATCTTTTAGTTTACCAAAAGTTAATGGTTTGCCTGGTTTCATCGCTACTTTCCAAAAATTTACTTTACCTAATCGTTGTAAAGTATCAGTAACATAGTCTGCATCGCCAACTGATACTCCACCAGAAGTAATAATAACATCACCACATTCTGCTGCTGCTAAAAAAGCTTGTTCCACATCTTTTGGTTTATCTAATACCACTCCCATATCAATAATATCTACGCCTAATCGAGATAAAACTCCGTATAAGCTATAACGATTACTATCATAAATTTGTCCAGCTTGCAAAGTTTCTCCGACTGCACGTAACTCATCGCCAGTGGAGAAAAAACTAACTCGTAAACGACGTTTTACTTTTACTTCTGGAATTCCTAAAGAAGCTAACAGACCAATATCTACCGGGGATAAATATTTACCAGTTTTTAATATAGTTTGTCCTATAGAAATATCTTCTCCGATAGGTCGTATATGTTGCCCAATCTCATTGCCTGTAGTAATAGTTATAACATTTTCTTGTTTATCCACATTTTCTTGCATAATTACGGTATCTGTACCATCTGGTATAACAGCACCTGTAAAAATTCTGGCACATTGGCCGGCTTGTACAGTTCCAGAATAAGGTTTACCAGCAAAAGAAGTTCCTACCATAGTTAATTTGGTTTTACCTTTGGTTGGTAAATCGCTTCCTTGTACAGCATAGCCATCCATTGCTGAATTTGCATGAGGAGGTACATTTATTTTAGATAATATATCTTCTGCTAAAACTCGATCTAAAGCATCACGAATTGCTAGCTGCTCGTTGCCGTTTATAGGTTGTAAATCATGGTAAATTCTAGTTAATGCTTCTTCAACTGTTAATAACTTAGAATCATAGTCATTATTACTACAACAAGATGTTTGCATAATTTTGGAGGGTAATTAAATACTATTTAGTTTATGAAATTATATGTGATATTCAGTATAACATAAACTAAATATTACCAGATTGATTTGAATATGGTTATTTTGATAACGTAATTTCATACTCGCATTTAAATTACTTTTGTTTTCATATCTTGTTCTAAAGCTTCTATTAAATTCTGCATATCAGTTGGTAAAGGCACTGTCCATTGCATAAATTCACCACTGTTAGGATGAATAAAACCCAACTGTTCGGCATGTAAAGCTTGGCGTGGAAATTTGCGTAACATAGTTTTAAATTCCTCACTACATTTAGGTGGTAATCGCAATCGGCCACCATATACCGAATCACCTACTAAAGGATAATTTTTATAAGTCATATGTACTCTAATTTGATGAGTACGCCCAGTTTCTAACTGAACTCGAATTAAAGTATGATTCCGATAACGCTGCATTACTCGATAATGAGTTACTGCTTCTTTCCCACTTTCGGTTACAGCCATGCGAATACGATGACGATGATGTCTACCAATTGGAGCGTCTATCCTCCCACCAGCCACCATCACTCCACTGATAACAGCTTGATATTTTCTGACAAATTCCCGTTTTTGTAGCTGTTTAACTAAACTAGTGTGAGCTGTTAAGCTACGAGCTACTACTAAAATTCCACTAGTATCTTTATCTAATCGGTGAATAATTCCTGCTCTTGGCAATTGATTTAGTTCTGGAGCATAATGTAATAGAGCATTGACTAACGTATTATTTTGATTGCCAGTTCCTGGATGAACCACTAAACCAGCCGGTTTATTAACTACTAATAAGTCAGCATCTTCATAAACCAAATTTAGTTCTAATGGTTGTGGTTGCCAGGCTACTTCTGTTTCAAGTTTAGTAGTAAGCAATATTTGTTCACCACCTTTTAGTTTATTTTTACCACGCATTTGAATATTATTAACTAATACCAAACCATCCTGATTCCATTGTTGTAACTTAGCTCTTGAATAAGCCGGAAATAATTCTGCCAAAGCTTTATCCAATCGATAACCAACCATATTAGTCGGGATTTCTATATTAAACTGTTCTGTAATCATATTATTTACTGAGGTTACGCAAAGTTAAATTACCGAATGAATTTCATTAGCATGAAAATGTAATTCGAGTACGCTAGATAATATTTTAAATGATTGGTTTTTATTAAATCGGGAAATTATATAATTCAACTAATGCTCACGAGTAGCAAAAAATCTGACCTCTGGCCACCGATCTTCCATCAATGATAAATTCACTTTAGTAGGAGCAATATAAGTTAAATTATTAGCACCGTCTAAAGCTAAATTAGAATTAGCTTTACGTTTAAATTCTTCAAATTTTTTTTCATCTTTACAACTAACCCAACGAGCTGTAGCAACTTGGACTGTTTCAAAGCTACATTCGACTCCATATTCATTTTTTAATCGCCAACTTACTACATCAAATTGTAAAATACCAACAACTCCTAGAATTAAATCATTATTAATAAATGGACGAAATAATTGAGTAGCTCCTTCTTCACTAAGTTGTTGTAAACCCTTCAATAAAGCTTTCATTTTTAATGGATCACGCAATCTAGCTCGGCGAAAAATTTCTGGAGCAAAATGAGGAATACCAGTAAACTTTAAATCTTCACCTTGGGTAAAAGTATCACCAATTTGAATAGTTCCATGATTGTGTAATCCGATAATATCACCGGGATAAGCTATTTCAGCATGTTCTCGTTCTCCTGCCATAAAGGTAACTGCATTAGCAATTTGAACCTCTTTCTTAATACGCAGATGACTTATTTTCATACCCTTATTAAAAATACCTGAACAAATTCGTAAGAAAGCTATTCGATCTCTATGTGCAGGATCCATATTAGCTTGAATTTTAAATATAAAACCGGAAAATTTTGTTTCATTTGGTTCTACGCTACGAGTTAAGGTTGGACGAGCTTGTGGCGGTGGTGCATAGTTGACAAAACCATCTAGTAAAGCTTTAATTCCGAAATTATTAAGTGCTGAACCAAAAAATACTGGAGTTAATTCACCAGCTAAAAATTCTTCTAATATAAATTTGTTACTAGCTCCTTGTACTAATTCAATTTCTTCCGTTAACTCTGTAAGAATATTGCTTCCTAATTTAGTGATTAATTCTGGATCGTCTAATTTGCTATAGTTTTTAGTTTCACTAATAGTATTATTACTAATAGGTTTAAACAGAGTTACTTCATTAGTTAAAAAGTTGTAAATTCCTTTAAAATTTTTGCCCATTCCAATAGGCCAAGTTATTGGAGTACATTTAATGTTAAGAACTGTTTCTATTTCATCTAATAAATCAATTGGTTCTTGGCCATTACGATCTAATTTATTGATAAAAGTAAGAATTGGAGTATCACGTAAACGACATACATCCATTAATTTAATTGTACGTTCCTCAACTCCTTTGGCCGCATCAATTACCATTAAAGCTGAGTCGACAGCAGTTAAAGTTCGATAAGTGTCTTCCGAGAAATCTTCATGACCGGGAGTATCTAGCAAATTGATAATAATATTTTGATAAGGAAACTGCATTACTGAAGAAGTTACAGAAATTCCCCGTTGCTTTTCTAATTCCATCCAATCGGAGGTCGCATGTTTGGCCGCTTTACGACCTTTTACTGTACCAGCTAGAGTAATTACTCCACCGAATAATAATAATTTTTCTGTAACTGTGGTTTTTCCCGCATCAGGATGAGAGATAATAGCAAAGGTACGTCGTTTGGCTGTTTCATTGACTAGGGTGTTCATTATGACTTGAAAGATTATGAGATTAAAAATATACTATGCAGATATTGTAACTAGATGATTTTGTCTGCACATATGGTGCATTCACGTCTGTTTGCCAATTTTATGAGTTATACCTGTTATTTGTTTCCTTCCATAGGTTAGGAATGATGGGCTTTTTTAAAAATTACAGGTAGAGATAGTATAAAAGTACTTCCACGTTTATATTCACTTTCAACTTGAAGCGTACCTCCAAGCATTTTAGCAAATTTTTGGGTAATGGCTAAACCTAATCCTGTACCACCATAGCGACGAGTTGTAGAAGAGTCAGCTTGCATAAAATATCCGAATAATCTTTTTTGTTGATCGGCTGTCATGCCAATTCCATTATCTATAACTCGAAAAATTACTTGTTCATTATCATATTTTATTTCCAAATGAATTTGCCCACTTTTAGTAAATTTAACCGCATTGCTCATCAAATTTAATAACATTTGGCGTAATTTAGTAACATCAGTATGCAAATTAACTAATTGATTATCGAATGTTATAGTTATAGTATTAGCATTGGTTTTAGCTAAAGGTTTAATCGTTGTAACAACTTCATTTAAAACAGGAGTTAGCTCAAAAGTTTCTAAACATAAATCCATTTTCCCAGCTTCAATTTTAGATAAATCAAGTACATTGTTAATAAGTTCCAATAGATGTTTGCCAGAACTTCTAATTTTTAATAAATCTTGAATAAATTCTTCAACTTTCAAATCTTTAGCTGTTTCATGTAACATTTCACTATAACCAATGATAGCGTTTAATGGAGTACGCAATTCATGGCTCATATTGGCTAAAAATTGACTTTTAGCTTTATTAGCTATTTCAGCTTCTTCACGAGCTTGTTCAGCAACATCTAACATATGTAAGGTTTCTAACGCACTAGTACATTGTTGTGCCATAATTTTAATAAGGTCTAAATCATCCTTGCTCAAATGTTTGGCATTTTCTAAATAAACAAAACCAATTGGTTTATTATTGATTTCAAGTGGTAGCAAGAGTGCATCTGTTGGTAATACTCCATTATCTACTTTACCTACAATCTGGTTTACACAAACTTGGCGGATTTTTTCGATTTCTTCTGATTCAAACTGACCAATTTTGGATTGAATTATAGTTTCATTATGCTTGTCAGCAGTGATGACTAAACCACTATTAACTGTAGAAATAATGCTATTTTTACCCAAATTACATAAGCCAATAAGTTGACTTAATATACCATTAAAAAATTGATTAATAGATTGGGCGTGATGAAATTCTGGCACTGCTTCCAAAATTTTTCTTAGAGCTTGCCGATTAGAATTCAGCGTAATTAGATTACGATAGGATTTAAGGGACATACGCATAGTGGTATAAAGTTTATCATCCCGTAATTCTGTTTTACTTTTATAGTCATCAATATCATAACATTCAATAACTTCCCTTTCTGGAGCCATGCCTGGTTGACCAGTACGAATGATTAGCCGGATTATAGAATACTTTAGTTCGTTACGAATATAATTGACTAATTTTAAACCTGCATCATCCGTTTCCATAACCACATCAATTAGAGCAACTGCAATATCAGGTTCCGTTTGCAAAATTTTTCGAGCTTCAGTACCAGACATAGCATGAAAAATTTTTAGAGATTTATTAGCAAATTGAAAATTTTCCAAACCCAACTTAGTCATTTCGTGAACGTCTATTTCATCATCAACAACCAATATCTTCCATGGAGGTAATTTATTTTGAGCTTTTTTCTCAATTACTTTTATCTCTGAAGCACTACCATCTTTTTTCTTTCTGACTAATTTCATTGATTAAATTTAATATTGGCAATAGTTATAGCGATTGGAGTGGAGCGTATTTTCCGAAATAATTAATTGTTAGAATATTGTCAGAATTAGGATTTACAGGATTAAAGTATTTCCAAGATTAAAATAATGCCTGTTATCCTGTTAATCTTTAAATCCAGTGAATCCTGATTCGGATATTTTTAATAAGTCGGTACAATGAAATCGACCAAACCTTAACTGCTTTTAAACTGGAATTTCTTAAAATTTAAGTTCTCTCACTGCCAAGGACGATGATAAGCTCCCAAAGTGGTTTGAGTACCTTCTGATACTTTACCTAATTCAAATAACCAATCATCTTTAGCTTTATAAGTAGCTGAATTTTGTTCACAAGCATCCATTGCAGCTCGCCAAACTTTAGTTACTTGTGCAACATAAGCAGGGCTGCGTTGTCTACCTTCAATTTTAATTGCTGAAATCCCAGCAGCTTGTAGTTGAGGCAACATTTCTAAAGTATTTAAACTAGTAGGTTCTTCAATTGCATAAAAAGTCTCTTTTCCAACCTTAAATCTACCTTTGCATAAAGTTGGATAACCAGCATTTTCATTTTTTCCTCGGCGATCAATCAGTACATTACCTAAATGAGTTTCTAAACCTTGCGGAGTTTCTTTCCATTCTACTGCGTGAGCCGGTGAACAAGCTCCAAAAGTATTTGGCGAATCACCAGTAACATAAGAGGATAATAAACAGCGACCTTCTACCATTACGCATAAACTACCAAATCCAAATACTTCTACTGCTACCGGACTATTTTCCACTACCCGTTGTACTTGTGGTAAGGATAAAACTCTGGGCAATACTACTCGACGAATACCAAAATGTCGATGATAAAAGCTAATAGATTCATAATTAGTAGCAGAACCTTGTACGGATAAATGCAATGGTAAATCAGGCCATTTATTAGTAGCATAATCCAACACTCCTAAATCAGCTAAAATAAGAGCATCTATTCCTAAATCAGCCGCATGATCAACAGCTTCTTGCCAACGTGACCAACCTTTTGGCTGGGGATAGGTATTTATTGCTATAAAAACCCGCACATTGCGTTCATGAGCATAACGAATACCTTGTTCCATCTTGGCAACAGTAAAATTTAAACCAGCAAAATGCCTAGCATTAGTATCATCCCGAAAGCCAATATAAACCGCATTAGCACCGTTATCAACAGCAGCTTTCAAAGAAGGTAAATTACCAGCCGGACAAACAAGTTCCATATATTTTATACCTTAATATTCTATGTCTTGGGTAAAATTCGTACCATTTTTACAGCATTATTAGCCATTTGTACAATTTCCATCGGATGGTTAGTTAGTACTAAACTAGTACCAGATTCCGGAATAGCTTCCAAATGATCCAAAATTAAACCATTCAAGGTTTTAGGGCCATCTGTTGCTAAATCCCATTGCATTACTCGATTTAATTCTCGAACTGTAATACTACCATCCACTAAGAAACTATTATCATCTTGAGGATAAATATCCAAACTAAGAGAATCTGGATTAGTAGTAAACTCTCCTACAATTTCTTCTAAAATATCTTCCAGAGTTACTAAACCTTGAATATCGCCATATTCATTAACAACTAGTCCAATACGCCGTTTATGCCTTTGAAAATTTAATAATTGAGTATTTAAAGAAGTACCTTCTGGTACAAAATAAAGTTCTCGAGCGTATTCTTTTAAAGTATCTTTGGTAAACTCATTATGCTTAAATAATGATAATAGTTTTCGTAAATGCACTATACCTACTACATTATCTATATTCTCTCTATATATCGGTACTCTGGTGTGTTGGCAAGCAGATAATTGCTCGGTAATCACGTCAATATGTTCATCTAAATCAATACCAATTACTTCATTGCGTGGTATCATAATGTCTTCTACTGTAACTTTTTCTAAGTCCAAAATTCCTAATAACATCTGTTGATGACGTTTAGGAATTAAACCGCCAGCTTCATGTACCACAGTACGTAATTCTTCGGTATTTAAACGTTGATTATCTGAGTTAGACTCAGAAATACCTATTAATTTCAAGATATTGTTAGAGGCATAATTTAAAATCCAAACTAATGGATAGAATAATTTTAATAATGGTTTAATTATAATTGAGACTGGATACGCTATTTTTTCTGGATGTAAGGCGGCGATTGTTTTAGGGGTTACTTCACTAAATATCAAAATGATTATTGTTAATAGAGTAGCGGCTACTGCAATACCAGCTTCACCTAATAATTCAATGGCAATGACGGTTGCAATCGATGATGCTAAAATATTTACAAAATTGTTACCTAATAAAATTACCCCAATTAATCTATCTGGATATTTTAATAGTTGATTAACCCGAATAGCTCCACGATGTTTTTTAGCCACTAAATGACGTAATCGATAGCGATTAATTGCCATCATACTTGTTTCAGAAGCTGAAAAGAATCCGGAGGCTAAAATTAATAAAAATAATATGCCAAACAATATAGTTAATGGAATATCACTCAAGAAAATAATCCTCAATAATAAACTGATAATAATTGGGAAACTGAAAGTTTAACCAGTATAAAATATGTTTTAGCTTATTGCAAATTGTCTTATTTACGAACTTTAGGTATTATGTAATGAGAGTATGAACTTAATTTGGGATTAATGTTTAAAAAATCCCCAACCAAAATGTTGGGGTATCTAATTTTGATCTAATTTCGATCTGGTTTTGGAGTATTTTTAGTGGATGGGGGTAATATTGGATAAGTAATTGAAGGTTGTTCTCCTGTTAAAGTCTTCAAGAAAGCTACAATATTTTGATTTTCTTCTACTGATAATTTTACTCCTAACTGATATTCAGCCATTATATTTACTGCTTCTGCTAAATCCCAAGTACTTGCGTCATGGAAATAAGGAGATGTTAGCTCAATATTCCTCAATAATGGAACTTTAAAAAAGTATTTATCTTGCTCTTGTTTGGTTACACCATATCTACCTAAGGTTTTGGTATCTGGATAAGGTTTTACCACTCCAAATTTTTGATAAGAACCACCACCAACTCCTACTCCATTATGACAAGCTATACAACCTTTGGATTTAAATAAATCATAACCTATTTTTTCTTGGCTAGAAATAGCGTTATCATCGCCTTGTAACCATTTATCAAATTTTGAATTTGGAGTAACCAAAGTTTCTTCAAATGTAGCAATTGCATCAGTAATTTGCTCAATATCTATAACATCAGCACCATATACTGCTTTGAATGAGCTAACATATTCAGGAATTGATTGCAATACTTTTATAGCTAATTCATGAGTTGAAGCCATTTCTCCAGGATTGGCAATTGGGCCACCTGCTTGTTCTTTTAAGTCTTTAGCCCGTCCATCCCAAAATTGAGCTAAATTAAACTTAGCATTCAATACGGTAGGCGAATTTATAGGGCCTAATTGCCATTTATGTCCAATGGAACTTGGTAAATTATCAGCTCCACCAGTTGATAAATTATGACAAGAATTACAACTTAAAAAACCTGATTTTGATAATCTAGGTTCAAAAAATAATTTTTTACCTAATTCAACTTTTGCCTGATCCACATTAGTATTTACTGGAATCGCTTGAATCATTTCCTTGCTACGATCAGCCGCTTGCAAATTAACAGTAAGAATTATAGAACAACAAACAAATAAAATTAATCTCATATTTTATCCCAAATTTATTAGATAATTCAGTTATTTAATAAAAACTTAATTTGACTAGAAGTAATTTTAATCGACTAGTATATTAACAGTTAGACAAATTGTCAAATTGCCATTTTCCAGCAAAACCATTTTGTTCGCACAAGTTATCTAACAAGTTGCGATATTTTGGTCGGGAAATTTCAGTTGCTCCAAAACGGCGTAAATGCTCAGTTGCAACTTGACAATCAATCAATTCATATCCCCAATTTTGTAACTGCCATACGAAATTGGCAAAAGCAACTTTAGAAGCATCATTTACTCTTGTAAACATTGATTCTCCAAAAAATACTTTACCTAATGCGATACCATATAGTCCGCCAACTAATTTGCCTCCATGCCAAGCTTCAACCGAATGAGCAAAACCATTATCATGCAATTCACAATAGGCATCTCGCATAGCATCAGTTATCCATGTACCATTTTGATCATGTCGAAAACCGGCACATTCAGTAATTACTTCTCTAAAATTTTTATCTAAAGTAAGAGTAAACTTATTTTTCCGAATTGTTTTACGCAAGCTT
>DRQV01000197.1 GCA_011371325.1 Thioploca sp. | reverse complement strand
GTTGAGCCTAAAGACCTACGTGGAGAGCTATGTCCCGCAGGTCATTGTGAAGTATATAAGGAATGATGAGAAATAACCCGCAAGGTATTAGTCTCCTCGTAGGTTTGCCTTAACCTCATGCTGGAGTTACAACTCCGTTCATATTATTTTCTTTAAATAAGCTACACCAAAGCCTATTCAGAAAGACCTCCCATTGCGGATTGAAATGAACTACACGATAGCAATTTCATTACCAGCCGAACATTTCTATGGTTTTTTGGAGACCAGTTACTAGCCATGCTCTGTAAAGCACGATGTTGAATCCCAAACAAGTCAGCGGCCCCATGTCCGCTAGCCTAGGTTTAATTTAAATTAATCTTTAACTATTAATACTTAATTAAGATTAATAATCAATTATTTAAATATGCTTAAATGAAAAATAATCCAAAGTTTTTAATATTTTAAACGTTTCTGCACACTACCAAAAGTACGAATCCAAGGTTTGGTACTATTGCGTAATGAAGCTGGTAATTTATCTAATGCTGTTTTGGCTTTAGAATAACTAGAATAATTACCATATAATAAAACATACCAATTTCGACCTTGAAAAGAAGTCTTATACATAGCTACTTCCTTGAGTTTATGCTGTTCTAAAAATTTACTTAATGTAATTTGATCGTAAGCTCCCAAAACTTGTAATGTATAGTATTTAGGATTTTGTTCTTTTATCCATACTTCATTTTTTACCTCTATTTTGGCAGTTTTAATAACTGGTGGAATTTGTTCAACTGATAATTCTGTATTTATTAATGCTTTATTATTTATGTCTGTATTAGTTATAGTTGGTATTACAACTGGTTCTATTGCTTTAACATGTTCTGCCAAACTTTCTGGATTAGCTTTTATATCATAAGTAACTATCGGTTCGATAATTGGTGGGATTGTTCTTTCAAATAAAATTGGATATTTCCAATAAATTATTCCAGCAGTGATTATTAAAACTATAATGATTGGTAATCCCCATCGTAACTTTGAGTAAGATATTGATGTTTGGGTAAACCGATGTTCGCTAAATTGATGCAAAATACGTCCAGCCTGTCGATTAATTTTTTCTGGTATTCCTTCCGAATCTTTATATATTTTTTTAATAATTTCACTGGTGAATGGATGCGTATTACGATAACTGCTATTTTTTATATAAAATTGTAAATAATCTCGAACTTGAGTTCTGGAAAAAGCTGGTATATCTAAATTATGTACTAGAGTATCATGTACAATTTTAAATTCAGGAGTTGCTAAAATACTACTAATTTGTGGTTCACAAAATAATACTATTCGCATTTTTGTTAAAGGTTCACCTTGCATAGCTAATTCTATAATTAATTTAAGAGTTGCTAAAGGTAATTTATGAGCATCGTCAACAAGTAACACTGGTAATTGACCATTGTAACGAGTTGCTGTTATATGGTTACGCAAGCTATTTTGTAGCTCATTAATAGGTTTTCCATCATGACGAACATTAAATGCTGTTAGTATCTTGGATACAAATGTTTCTGGGGATATAGCTGGTGTGCTGGTATGATTATAAACCCACCAATGTTCATGTTGATTTTCAGCAGTTTTTTTTAATTGGTTTAATAATGCTGTTTTACCATAACCAGTTTCAGCTAATATTAATAATAATTGTTCACTATTTTGGATTAAATGGCAAATCAAATTAATACGTTGGTTTAATTCGGGAGTTAAATAATATCGTTGTGATTTTAAATTAAATGGATTTTCGGAATGAGTGGACATAAATTTGCACCGAATTTTAATAATATTTTGAGTTTTAGTGACTTAGGCTATGGCCAATGAGTTATAAATTTGTATACGGATTGTAGATGAAACTATTTAACTTGACTCATTTTTTCTGTTCATATTTGCATATATTTTTAATATGTACATTTTACATTATAAAAAATGGTGGGCAAGCAAATCTTCACTTACCCTACCATACCTAAATTCCCCAAGCTCCAAGGCATATAACCATCAATGTATTTGGCATTAAGCCTAGCAATAAGATAGTTAACGCATTAGCACTAAGGGCTACTCTTATATCAGTGCTGGCTTCAATCGGAGTTAAATCTGTAGGTTTATCGAAATACATAAATTTAACTATACGCAAGTAATAAAACGCTCCAATAACCGCAAATAACACCGCTAAAACTGCTAACCAAATAAAACCAGCATTAACAACCTGTACTAAAACAGCCCATTTAGCCCAAAAACCTATCATTGGTGGTACTCCAGCCATCGATAACATTATAATTAACATTATAGCCGCATACCAAGGATTTCTTTCATTCAAACCTTTGAAATATATAATATTTTCTGCTTCTAATCCAGTTCGACTCAACAATATAATCATGCCAAATGCTCCCAAGGTCATAATGGTATAAACCACTACATAAAACATGGAAGCTGCATAACCATCTGCATTAGCCGCAATTATTCCCAATAATAAATAACCAACATGAGCAATGGTGGAATATGCCAACATACGTTTAATGTTTTGTTGAGCAATTGCTATCACATTACCAATTATTATTGATAAAATTGATAGTAAAATTAACATTCCTTGCCAATCGGTATGTAAATTCTGCATACCATCCACCAGTAGTCGCATTAGCATTGCAAATGCCGCAATTTTTGGAGCACTAGCAATAAATAATGTCATCGAAGTCTGTGAACCATGATAAATATCCGGTATCCATGAATGAAATGGAACTGCTCCTAGTTTAAAACCTACCCCAATTACAATAAAAACTAATCCAAATACTAAAATAATATAGCTTTGAGAACTAGATTTCATTATCGGCCGGATAAGAACCATAGCTTTAGTTTCAATGTTGGCATTTATGATTTCTTCAATTTCAATTGCGATTGGGCTATTTGTTATTTCACCCACATATTTTTCAATATTTTTTACTGCTAATTCAATATTCTCAGTTTCATCAATTAATTTATTTATTTCTGTTATCGTGGTACGATCATTAGAAATTTCAGTTATATTTTGCGATAATTTAGTTATGTCTAAGGTAGATGTAATACCATACAACATAGACATTCCATACAATAACATTCCCGATGCCAACGCCCCTAATACAAAGTATTTCATTGCTGCTTCAGAGGCAACTTTGGATTCCCGATTCATGGCAATCATGGTGTATAAAGATAGAGATAGTAATTCTAAACCTAGGAAAATCATCAATAAATTATGAGCTGATACCATAATTAACATGCCTAAAGTAGCAAATAATCCTAATACAAAATATTCGCCTTTAAACATCTTGCGATCTTGTAAATATTCACGAGAGTAGACAAAGGTAAAAAATACTATTAATACAATGAATAATTTTAGTACAGTACTCATTGCATCAATAATAACCATGTCATTCATTGCTAATATTGGTTGAGTAGTAGAAGTAGCAATAATTAATAAAGCTGCTCCTAATAAAGTACCTTGGGTCAAGTGATAGGTTAAATTACGCAATTGCTTGGGCAAGAAAGCATCAGTTATTAAAATAATACAGGCCATTGTTAATACTAATATTTCTGGTAGCAACCACGCTATATTTAAGTCTGCAATTGTCATTTATGTCCTTCCATTGTTGGTTAATGTTAGGTTAATTTTACATTAATTTGAAAATTTATCTAGTGTTTAGTGAGAAAATTAGGCAAGGATTAATATTTAAGTTAATTATATCTCAAGTTACAAAAAGATAAATCAATGGAGAAATTAAGGTTAGATAATATTTTTATTGATATATCAATAAATGAAGTCAACATTATCAACAGAATAAGGGAATATTAGCTCTTAATCTCCTCGCTTAATGGAAGCTTAGAGTTATTTGAAAAAGTTGTTGGCTTAAGGTTTCTTAAACTTTTTCCTACGTTTAAAATTACTGATGGTGGGGCGTGTGATCCTTATAATCCTTAGAATGTCCTCTCATGCAGACATATGATATATCAGCTTTACAATACATAATAGTGGGCTTCCCTAAAAAGTTTCACCCACCCAAACCCTCTACCAAGTATGATTCTTCTTAAAATCATCCAAAGCAGTTTTGAAGCTATTCTTTACCGTATCATTATAATCGCCATTTTCAGAAACAGATTTTATCAAATCAGCATGATTAGCTCGCATATAACTATGCAAAGCACTTTCAAAATCAACTATTTTCTTCACATCGACATCATCCAAATAACCTTCATTCGCTGCATATAAAGAAATTGCCATTTCACCAACTGTCAAAGGAGAATATTGCTTCTGCTTCATTAATTCAGTCACTCGTTGCCCACGTTCAATTTGCTTTCTAGTACCCTCATCCAAATCAGAAGCAAACTGAGCAAACGCTGCTAACTCACGATACTGTGCCAAATCCAACCGAACACTACCACCAAGTTTCTTAATAATATTAGTTTGAGCAGCACCACCAACTCGTGATACTGATAAACCAGCATTAATAGCCGGACGAATATTAGCATTAAACAAATCAGTCTCTAAGAAAATCTGTCCATCAGTAATAGAAATTACATTGGTTGGTACAAATGCCGACACATCACCAGCCTGAGTTTCAATAATTGGCAATGCTGTCAAAGAACCGGTTTTACCTTTTACCTTACCATCAGTAATTTTTTCAACATATTCAGCACTAATCCTAGATGCACGTTCCAATAACCGTGAATGCAAATAAAATACATCACCTGGATAAGCTTCCCGACCTGGTGGTCGACGTAACAATAAAGATACTTGACGATAAGCCCAAGCCTGTTTAGTTAAATCATCGTAAACTATTAACGCATCTTCACCTTTATCCCGAAAATATTCTCCCATCGAGCAACCAGCGTAAGGAGCAATATATTGCATAGAGGCAGCATCAGAAGCAGAAGCAGAAACTATAATGGTATGTTCCATTGCTCCATATTCTTCTAACTTACGCACTACGTTAGCTATTGAAGAAGCTTTTTGGCCAATTGCTACATAGACACATTTAATCCCAGTACTTTTCTGATTTATTATCGCATCAATTGCCACCGCAGTTTTACCAGTTTGGCGATCTCCAATAATCAATTCACGTTGACCACGTCCCAGTGGAACCATAGCATCAATAGCTTTCAGACCAGTTTGTACTGGTTGATCAACTGATTGCCGACTGATAACTCCAGGTGCAATCCGTTCTAAGGGTAAAAATTCGGTAGTGTTGGTTGGGCCTTTACCATCAATCGGTGCACCCAAGGAATTAACCACCCGTCCTAGTAAATTATCACCTACTGGTACTTCCAAAATACGACCAGTACATCGGACTTTATCACCTTCAGACAGATGTTCATAAGAGCCTAGTACTACTGCACCAACAGAATCACGTTCCAAGTTCAAAGCCATACCAAAGGAATCACCCGGAAATTCTAACATTTCACCTTGTACAGCATTGGCAAGACCATGAATACGGACTATACCATCAGTAATACTAACAATGGAACCTTCGCTACGAGATTCCGTAGTTAAATCATATTGTTCAATTCTCTGTTTAATTAATTCACTAATTTCAGAGGGATTCAATTGCAACATTTATATTTTTCTCGTAATTAAAAACGGCGTAAATCTGCGGCTAATTGTCGTAAATAGCCATTAACTGATAAGTCAATAACTTCTTTATCAATTCTAACTAACCAACCGCCTAATAAGGATTTATCAATTGTGGTACTGATATCAACAGCTTCGCCTAAACGTTTTTTTAGAATAACTTCAACTTCTTGCAGTTGCGAAGGTTCAACTGGATAAGGGGAAATGATTTCTACCTGAGCATAACCCTGATGTACTGCTTTCATCTGTTCAAATTGAATTGATAAATCTGGAATTACTAATAATCTATTATTTTCTACTAAAACTTTAATTAGATTTTTACTAAGATCATCAAATCGTTCTGAACATGTATCAAGCAAAATATTAATCAAAGTTTTTTTTGCTACTTCAGGATTATTAATAACTTGTGCCATCGTTGTATCTTGAATGATGACAGTTAAAAACTTCAGGTTATCTGACCAATTATCAAGTTCATTCTTTTCAACCGCTAATTCAAATACTGCTTTAGCATAAGGGCGTGCCAAAGTTGCAAGTTCTGCCATAGTTATTTACCTAATTTAGCTAAATGTAGGTTGGGTTGAGCGTAACCCAACAAAACTTTATAAATGAAATTGTCGGGTTACATTATCTCAGTCTGCTCAATAAGTTAACCCGACCTACATTATAACTTTTTGATCATCTCATTCATGATATCGTTATGGGCCGATGCATCAATCTCACGTCCCAAAACTTTTTTTGCAGTATCCAGAGTCAAGTTGATAAAATGCCTCCGCAAATCACCTTTAGCCCGATTTATTTCTTGCTCAATTTCAGCAACCGCTGCATCAAGTTGACGTTTCCCTTCTTGTCGACCTTGTTCTTTGGATTCTTCAATGATTTCACTAGCACGCTTATTAGCAGCATTAACAATATCGGCTGCATCCTGTTTAGCTTCTCGTAAACGTTGAGCTGCTCTTTGTTGAGCTATTTCTAAATCTTGCTTGCCACGTTCGGAAGCTGCTAAACCATCAGCGATGCGTTTGGTACGGTCTTCCATCATGGTAGTCATGGGACCCCATAGATATTTCCAAATAAAAAGAACCAATATTCCAAAAGTGATCATCTGTCCAAATAAAGTAACAGTGATACTCACATTAATCTCCTAACCGCCAAGTGCTTGAATAGCTGATTTAGCTGCACCAATGAATGGATTAGCAAAAATAAACCACATGGACATACCTAATACGATAAAAGGAAATGCTTCCATTAAACCGCCAGTAAATAACATCTGTACCATTAATTGGGCACGCATTTCTGGTTGTCTGGCTATACCTTCTAAATATTTAGAACAAATTAATGCCCAGCCCAATGCTGATGCAAAACCAGCGGCAGCGAGGATAATACCGACAATTAATGTTGTTGATGAATAAATTTCAACAATCTGATCAGGGGTTATTTCAGTCATGCAATAAATCTCCGTAAAAATTTAAAATTTGTAACGTTGGAGCGTTACGGTATATATTCCCATGTTGAAGCATAGGAACGAGAAAAATTGTGAATTTATGAATGAAGTTAATTACTAATATTTTTGGCTTTTATTAATAATTCACAGTTAATCATTCACAATTAAAACTTAGCTAATGATCAGCTTCCAAAGCTTGGTTTGCCATACCTAAATATACAACCGTCAATAACATAAAGATAAATGCTTGTAAGGTAATAATTAAAATATGGAAAATTGCCCAAAGTCCACCAGGGATAAACTGCACCCACCAAGGTAATAATGCGATTAAGATAAAAATTAATTCACCAGCAAACATATTACCGAATAGACGTAATCCCATACTGATTGGTTTGGATAGTTCTTCAATCGTAGTCATCATAATGTTAAATGGTATTAATATTATTTTAACTACTGGATTATCGGCTGGGAATGGATGAAATAAAAACATATTTACAAAACCAATTCCACCTTTGGCTTTAATATTAAAGATAACTATCAACATAAATACACTGGCAGCTAGGCTTAATGGGGTATCTAAATTTGCAGTTGGCACAACTTTTAGATAAGGAATACCCATCTCAGTTGCTACCCAAGGTAATAAGTCAACTGGTAATAAATCCATTGCATTCATTAAAAATACCCAGACGAATATGGTAAGAGCCAATGGGCCAATTAATGGATTATAACCGTTAAACGCATCTTTTACTTGCTGTCCAACAAATTCTAGAATGATTTCTAATAAATTTTGCATACCAGTAGGATTATCTGGGTTTAAATTATCACCAATTTTTTTAGCTACGAAACCGATTAATATAGCTATGCCAAACGCAAAGAAAAAAGTATCGATATGAAAAGTCCAAAAACCCTCTCCAATTGATAAATTATGTAAATGATGTTGAATATATTCAACCGGTCCATGACCAGCTACTGTTTCATGAGCTTCGTTCACTCCTTATTTACTCCATTATTTAAGAATGTCCAGTTAGATAACCTAAATGGGCGATAGTAAATGCCACTAACATTGGTATAGGTAATAAATTTAACAATCCCATACCAATTATAAAAAAACTTAAGGTAAAAATAAATCGTTGTATAGCGGCAAGATAAAATACTCTAACTTCTGCACTAGATTTATCCATCTTAGCAGCAAAACGAATTCGGCGATTCGTCATCCAAACATTAAACATTACAATAAAACCTCCAAACAAGGCAGATTGGGCTGCTAATTGGTTTTGATAAAAATAAAAAAACCATACAATAACAGTAATTATTATAGCTTGTACTGCTAATATTTTTGAGGCACCAGTATCCAATAGTTTGGATGTTTTATCAGAATTCATTGTTAATTTTTTTAAATGGAAAAATGCTAGTTTAATTGTATGTGGTCTTTAGGTCAATCAAGTATTTCGATATAAGCATAATTATTATTAATTTTTATAGTCATTTTTACAATAATAACTGATTGTCTAGTTTAATAACATTAGGTGCAACGATTTGTTATATGTTTTTTTCAATAAATTCTTCATAAGAACCATTTTTTGCAAAGTTAATTTCATATTTATTATCATTTATTTTATCTATTCTCATAGAATCAATACCCAGTAGCTGTAATTTATCATAAGTTGCTAGCTCGCCAATCTTTAACTTTAAACCATCTCTTAATATTAATTTCCCCAATTTTCTATTAGACTGCGTCATTAATGCTTTGCCATTTTCTTGGCAAATTTTAGCTGTTACCTCTTCGCCATCTGGGAACTTTAAAATAAATGGAATATCTCTATCAGGGGAAAAATTCAGGGAATAGTTGATGAATAATTATTGGAACAGGAATACAGACTTCATCATGATGTCTATCTCGACCTTCTGCATTCCATTGATTTAAGCCACTTTTGGGAAATACCGTTTGTTTTATCCATACAAAATATAATCTTCTATGATATTTTGAATTAAGTCCTGCTCTTCTCTCATCACAATTCTGCTTTTAAGATTTCTAATCCAATTTTCAATATCAGTTTTTGAGTTTAATTTGTTCATAAATATAAAGTCAAGGTTTTCAGAGAAAATTAATATCTCTGCATTAAAACTATCAGCATAAGAGTATTCTTCTTGTAAAAGAATGGACTTAAGAATAGTTAGTTTTTCTTGAAAACTTAACATATCTCTTTTACCAAATGATATTCTTTAGTCAACTTTGATCGTATCACCCTCTCTTCAAAGTTTAAATTTTTTATAGGGTTTTCAATGAGTAAAAATTTTGGAATATTATTTAAGTTTAAAACTAAGGTAACTATATAATCATCTTTATATTCCATAGCCTTTTTATATTCGTTTTCTGTTAGTCTAAATTTCCCTTTACTTTCTCTAACTCCTTTGATTTCTGCTAAAAAAAACTTGTTGTTTATATTCACTTGGAAGTCGTATCCATCACCATAAAGTCTTGCATCCTCTAAGTCTCCATTTTTAAAAATATCAATAGAATTATAATTATTAATAAAAAATAATTCAGCCTCTAATCCTGTTTCCTGAAGTTTTTTAAATCTTGACTTAACTATTGGGTTTATTTGATATTCAATAGATTTAATATTAAAACCTTCTTTCATTCGTAACTTTACAATATTTGTAAATCCTTTCACCTTTTCATTTCCAAATAGACTGTCAATTAGTATCTTTCTATGTATATAAGCATCTCCTTTTTGCCACCAACCTTTTCTGCCATTATCTGGGAAAAAATGGTCAAACAAATCCATTCTATTTTTTACAGTTCCAACTGTATCAGCAATTTTATTGTCAACACAAAACTTATAAAAAGCAGTTTTTGTAGAAAAGCCAAATTCTTTGATAAAATCATCATTAAATTTTGATAAACCATAACCAATAAGATTTAAAATTTCATAATTTTTATGTTTATTCCCTTTCATAACATCATCCCAGCATAAGCACATTCACGAATTGTTAATTTCACTTTTTGTGAAAAACCATCTATTGAATTACAATTATACTCAGTAATAGCATCAACTTGAAAGGAGGCTATTACTTTTTTAATTTTTGTTGCCTGTTCAACAATTATTGAAGCTTTAAATTGTCCGTTAGGTTTCTTACTCTAATAGAGTTATTTTTAACCAATCTACTGTCGCCATGATATTCCAGTAATTTGTAAAACATCTCTAGCTTTCATGCTGATTATTATAGTCATAATATATAGGCATGTCAACTCTTTTCTATTTGATCGCTATAATATTTTCCTCAGCAAATAAATACTATTTTATGGATATACAACAGTATATGTTATTATAACATTAATTTTACTAATTAAACTTAGAATTAATTATTCAAAATAGTACAACACCAACTAAATATGCTATTATTAATTTTTAATTACCACGTAGTGATAAAATAATATGCCATTACCTCAAATAGCGTTCGACGAATTACCCAATACCAGTAATGCAATGCCATATACTCAACCAGATCGATTAGCAACTTTAGCAACTCTTTTTGGTATGACTCCACCTCCATTAACAACTTGTAATATCTTAGAATTAGGCTGTTGTGATGGTAGTAATATTATTCCTACTGCATATG
>DRQV01000196.1 GCA_011371325.1 Thioploca sp. | reverse complement strand
TTTCTCATGCAACTAGGATATGTTGGGCTACTAAAGGGTTGGAGAACGATACTGGACTATTACTACATAAAGTGGCAGAACAAGTTTTAGGTAAAGATCGGTCTTTAGCAGTTTTATCTGGGCCATCATTTGCTACCGAAGTAGCTAAAGGTTTACCCACTGCAGTAACTATAGCAACTACTGATGATCAATACGCTAAAGACTTAGTCAATTTATTTCATAATAATTATTTCCGACCTTATACTAGTACCGATATAATTGGCGTACAATTGGGTGGTACAGTAAAGAATATTATGGCAATTGCTTCTGGGATTGTTGATGGTTTGGAATTTGGAGCAAATTCTAGGGCGGCATTGATTACTCGTGGTCTTAATGAAATGGTTAGATTTGGATTGACTTTGGGTGGTAAAACAGAGACATTTATGGGTCTAGCTGGTATGGGGGATTTAGTTTTAACCTGTACTGATAAACTATCACGTAATTATCGTTTTGGTTTTGCTTTAGCTAAAGGTAGCAATATAGAACAAGCTCAAGCTGATATTGGGCAAGTTGTTGAAGGAGTACGAGCTGTTCGTGAAGTTTACAGAGTAGCCAAACAACATAATATAGATATGCCGATTGTTGAACAAGTTAATAATGTTTTACAAGGTATTTGTACTCCAAAAGAAGCAGTAAAAATTTTATTATCCCGTCAACCAAAAGCTGAATTTATCAATCAGTAAAGGTTACTACACTTAAGCGTGGTTAATTTTCCCAAACCACATTAGTGTAGTTTTACCATTTATGATATTTCCAACCGATATTGTAAGCTTATGACCAAATATACGAATCCTTTATATCCAAAGTTAACCAGCAAACCAAATCATTCGCAAGATTGGGGACGTTTATATGGTAGCAGTTCTGGTTTAGCAATTAGCCAAGTAGCTCAAAAATCTCCAATAGTTGTGATAACTCCAGAGTCATTGACTGCCCAAAGACTACTGGAAGATATTCAGTTTTATGCTAAGGCAGAATTACCAATATTAAATTTTCCAGATTGGGAAACGTTACCTTACGACATATTTTCTCCTCATCAAGATATAATTTCAACTCGTTTAACTACTTTATATCATTTGCCTGATATTGAAACTGGAGTTTTAGTATTACCAATATCAACTTTAATGTATCGAGTCGCTCCAACTGATTATGTCAGAACCAATAGCTTATTATTTACCACTGGCCAATTGTTAAATCCAGAAAAATTACGCCAACGTTTGGAAAATAATGGCTATCGTTGGGTAGAACAAGTAGTGGAACATGGTGAGTTTTTAATTCGTGGGAGTATTATTGATTTATTTCCAATGGGTTCGGAAATTCCCTATCGGATTGATTTATTTGATAATGAAATTGATAGCATTCGTAGTTTTAATCCTGAAACTCAACGTTCCAACACAACTATTTCAGAATTACGCTTATTACCGGCTCGGGAATTACCTTTAAATTCAGAAGCAATATCTCATTTTCAAAATCAATGGCACGAACAATTTTCCGTCAAGGCAACTTGTTCAATTTATAAAGATATAGTAACTGGTTTAGCTCCAGCTGGAATTGAATATTATTTACCATTATTTTTTAAGCAAACTAGTACTTTATTTGATTATTTACCAACCACAAGCACAATAATTACTTTAACCGGGACTTTAGCAGCAGCCGAACAATTTTGGCAAGAAATTAGCCAACGTTATGAACAGTTACGTCATGATATAGAACGGCCAATCTTATCCCCAATTCAGTTATTTTTGCAAGCCAATGAAGTATTTGCTAATTTCAATAACTATGCTCATATTAAATTAAGCCAAGAACCAACAAAAAGGTCAACTGGCATTAATTTTTCTAGCCAACTACCGCCTAAATTACCAGTTGATGCACGTTCTGACAAACCATTATTAGAATTACAAAGTTTCTTAAAAGAATTTCAAGGTCGAGTTTTATTAGTGGCAGAAACTGCTGGTAGACGAGAAATATTGCTAGAAATGTTAGGCAAATATGATTTAACACCAACCATAGTAGCAAATTGGTGGGAATTTATAGCAACTAAAACTAAATTATGTATGACAGTAGCATCGTTAGAACATGGTTTATTATTAGAAAATTCGTTAACTGTAATTACAGAAACCCAATTATTTGGAGAACGAGTTGCTCAACGTCGACGGCGTAGTAAAAAACTCCAACGAGATACTGATGCAATTGTACGAGATTTAACAGAACTTACTATAAATTCTCCCATAGTACATGAAGAATATGGAGTCGGACGTTATCAAGGCTTAACCACCTTAACTATTAATGGTATGCAAGCCGAATTTTTGCAATTAGAATATGCTAAACAAGATCAATTATATGTACCTGTTGCTTCTTTGCACTTAATCAGTCGTTTTACTGGTATGGATCCAGAACATGCTCCATTACATCGTTTAGGCACGAATCAGTGGGAAAAAGCTAAACGTAAAGCTATCAAAAAAGTTACTGATGTTGCAACTGAATTATTGGATATTTATGCTCAACGTGAAGCCAAAGAAGGGCAATCTTTCAAAATTGAAGCAAAAGATTATCAGGCATTTGCACAAGCATTTCCATTTGAAGAAACTCCAGATCAACAAGAAGCAATCGATGCAATGATACATGATATGGCTGCCAAGCGTCCAATGGATCGACTTATCTGTGGAGACGTTGGATTTGGCAAAACTGAAGTTGCTATGAGAGCAGCATTAATAGCAGTATTAAGTGGTAGCCAAGTCGTAATTTTAGTCCCAACTACTTTACTTTGTCAACAACATTATCAAACTTTTCAGGATCGATTTGCTGATTGGCCAATAGTAATTGAACAGTTATCTCGTTTTATTTCACCTAAAAAACAGAAAACAATTACCCAAGCAATTAAAGATGGTAAAATTGATATTATTATAGGTACACATAAGTTATTAAATATTAATTTCAAAAAATTAGGTTTAGTAATTATCGATGAAGAACATAGATTTGGAGTTCGACAAAAAGATCGTTTTAAATCAATACGAGCCGAAGTTGATATTTTAACTCTCACTGCAACCCCAATTCCTCGTTCCTTAAATATGGCTTTATCTAATTTACGAGATTTATCGATCATTGCAACCCCACCAGCTAGTAGATTAGCAGTTAAAACCTTCATTCAAGAATGGCGAGATCACTTAATTATTGAAGCTATTTTACGGGAATTAAAACGTGGTGGACAAGTATTTTTCCTGCATAATAATGTCGATAGCATCAAAGGTATAGCAATTAATATTCAAGATTTAGTTCCAGAAGCAAACGTTCAAATTGCTCATGGCCAGATGCGGGAGCGAGAATTAGAACATATCATGCAGGATTTTTATCATCGTCGATTTAACGTACTAGTTTGTACGACAATTATCGAAACTGGAATTGACATTCCTACCGCTAATACAATAATTATAAATCGAGCTGATAAGTTAGGGTTAGCTCAATTATATCAATTACGAGGTCGAGTAGGCCGTTCACATCATCGAGCATATGCTTATTTGATTGTTCCAAATCGAAAAGCTATGACAAAAGATGCCCGTAAACGGATAGATGCTATTGCAGCTTTAGATGAAGTTGGAATGGGATTTAGTTTAGCTAGTCAAGACTTAGAAATTCGTGGAGCTGGTGAATTATTAGGTGATGAGCAAAGTGGTTTTGTCCAAGAAATTGGCTATAATTTATACACTGAATTATTAGAAAGAGCAGTTGCCAGTATTAAATCAGGCCAATCAGTAGAAGAATTAGTTAGTAATAATACTGAAATTGATTTACATACGACAGCTTTATTACCAGAAACTTATTTATATGATATACATACCCGTTTAATCATGTATAAAAGAATAGCAAATGCACCAAATATAGCAGCTTTGAATGATATTCAAGTTGAAATGATAGACCGTTTTGGTTTGTTGCCAGAACCAGCAAAAAATTTATTACTCATAACTGAATTAAAATTGCAAGCTATTCCATTAGGAATTCGTAAGTTTGATTTTAGTGAGTATGGAGGCAGTATTGTGTTTATAGAAAACCCACCTGTTAAAGTCCAAAAAATTATTGAATTAATTCATAAAAATCCAACTAAATATCAATTACAAGATGAAAATAAAATCAATTTATTAATGAAAATTACTGAGTTTAAAAAACGTTATAAAGAAACAGAATTAATACTTAAACAATTAAAATAATAGTTTAACTAACATTTGCTGATTTAATGAAAGCTAGTTACGCAAGCTAATAATTGATAAAATTTTAATTATATTCAATAGATTTTGAATTGTATTCTTAACAAGTTAAACTTCACATGATATAATCTTCCATCGTAATTTGTTTAACATTCTGGGTAACTAAAGAGATTTTCTATGTTTTCTAATTTAGCTTTACGTCTATTACAACGATTATTTACCAAATCTGATTCCACATCTAACGATATTAAAACTGTATTAGATGCTAATACAGCAATTGCTATAACTGAAGCATGTATGGCAAACGGACTGGCTACAGCCTCAACCAATTGGCAACTGGAAAATACACTCAATAGTTATATCCTTGAAGAAGCTCGTGGAGCATTATCTACCGCTATTGGATTAAGCTTAAGCGGGGTTCGTGCTACCACTTTTTTAACCGCTCCAGAATTAATGACAGCTCAAGATTTAGTTGTCACCGCAGTAGGCCGCCATATTCCACTAATTATCCATTTAACCAATCAAACCTTATCTGCTCATGCAGGTGCTTTGGGTAGTGGCCATAAAACCTATCATACTAGTTCTGACTTAGGTTGTTTTGTATTGCAAGCCACTACCATCCAAGAAGCTGTCGATTTCTCTTTAATAGCTCGTCGAGTAGCTGAATTAACTTTAATTCCAGGTTTAGTAGCAATGGATAATGAACAATTAGCTATCCAAGAAGTTTGCTTGCCTAATCCTGAATTGGTTCATAAATTTTTAGGTAATCCCAACGAAAAAATTCCTTCACCAACCCCAGCTCAACAATTATTATTTGGGGAAACTCGCCGTCGAATTCCACGTTGGTTTGATCCAGATCAACCAATCATGCAAGGAGCTATTCAAGGGCCGGATAGTTGGGCCTTAGGAGCAGTAGCTAAACATCCATATTTTAGTCATCATTTAGAAGCTATTTTAGAACAATCTTTTGAATTATTATCTAAATATACCGGTAGACAGTTAGCCCCCATTTCCAGCTATAAAACTGATGATGCTAAAATTGTGTTAATCGCTCAAGGTTCTGCCATAGAAACTTTAGAAAATGTGGCTGATTATATACGTAATCAACGTAAGCTAAAAGTTGGGGTATTGGGGATTCGGAGTTTCAGACCATTTTCTGGTAATAAAATTGCGGAAAAATTACGAGATAAACAATTGGTTGCAGTATTGGAACGAGTTGATACTCCATTGGCAGAAGACCCACCATTAATGCGTCAAGTTAGAGCAGCATTAGAACGAGCTTCAGAAAACAATAGATTAGGAAAAAATACCTATCCAAATTATCCAACTATAAAAAAATTACCCAGATTTCGTTCTGTAGTTTATGGTCTAGGTGGTTATCCATTACGAGTATCAGATTTGATAGAACTATGTGAAACTATAGATACTAAGGGTCAAGGTCGGATTTTTCTAGGTTTTGAATTTGAACGTAGTTC
>DRQV01000195.1 GCA_011371325.1 Thioploca sp. | reverse complement strand
TGGAGCACTTAAATATGTAGGAGGATTATTTTTATCAGATACATCTACAATTCCACTTTTGGTTAAGCCAAAATAAATAGGATCAGCATCTGGTTTTGGAAAATAAGTAGCTAACACTGATACCATGGAATTAACACCTATATGTTCAGGTTTAGGTCTAATTTGAGCAGAAATATTAATATTACCAGTTGATTTAACGTTTGTTTTTTTGTTGTAAACTGGTTTACCAGTAGAAATTCCACCAGTAAATACAGCACCATCTTTAGCAACATTACCTAATAGGCTTAACTTCTTATTGCTAACTTCAATTACTCCATTTTCTTCCACATACTGTTGATAAAGACCTAACATCTCCCCAAATTTTTCTGGTTTTGATTCAGAAAGATCGTTAAGTTCAAATGGATCTTCAGATAAATTAAACATATAGAAGGTTTCATCATTACGTTGTTGAGATAATTTCCAAACTCCTTGACGTAATCCTTTAACTCCATCAAGTTCCCAACCTACCGCACGATCATTATCACAGTATAAATAGCCATCAAAAATTCCTGCCATTGATACACCTTGCATCGGTGTATTTGGTTTACCTTGGAAAGTATCAGGATATGTAATATCAGCCATATCTAAAATGGTTGGACCAAAATCCATAATTGAGTGCATACAATCATATTTAACACCAGATATTTTAGACTGAGGATAACTAATAAAACCAGCAGTGTGAATACCACCCTCAAAAGTTGAACCTTTATGATTATTAAATGGTGTATTGGAAACTTGTGACCAACCTAAACCATAACCAATATAGGATCTAGAATTACCCATATTTTCATAGTCTGAATTATCAGTAAATAATTCTTTTCTATATGCTTGAGCAGCAGCATTACCAGTAATTGTAAAAGCTCCACCATTATCAGAAGCTACTAAGAATACAGTATTTTCATACTCTCCGATTTCTTTCAAATGAGTAACTAAACGACCAACTTCATTATCTAAAATTTCGGTCATAGCTGCGTATACAGCCATTGATTTAGCTTCACTTTTTTGTTCTTCAGCTGTTAGATTATCCCATTCTTTTACACCTTTCCATCTTGGCGGCATCTCAGCATCTTTAGAAATAATGTTTAATTCTTTTAATTTAGCAAATCGTTTGGCACGTATTACATCCCAACCTTGAGCATAAGTATCAAGATATTTAGCGATAATTTCTTCTGGAGCCTGTAATGGAAAGTGAGTAGAAATATGAGAAACATTGAGATAAAATGGTTGTTCAGTATCAGTTCGTTTATCTAACATTCCAATTGCTTTGTCTGTATAGAATGTTGCTGAATAAGCATTAGCTGGAAACTCAGTTACTTCTTGTCCATTTTCATTATAAGGGCTAGTACGTCCTAATTTTTCATAAAATGAAGGTGGCTGACTGGTAATTAACTTTCCATTTTCATCAGAAATAAAATGTACATCACCTCCTGGTAATAATACATAAGTTTCAGTAAAACCTCTGTCATGGGCTTGTAAACCTGGTTCTTCACCCATATCCCATTTACCAACCATCATAGTATGATAGCCATTATCTTGTAATACTTCTGGGAACGATAAGGCACTGGTTGGCATTACACCTTCGTAACCTGGTTGGCCTCTCTGCTCATCACGCATAAACCCAGCCATATTACCAATACCAACTTGATGATTATCCTTACCAGTGAATAATAAAGCTCTGGAAGGAGTTGAAGTAGCAGCAGCATAAAAATTGGTAAGTGTGATTCCACCGTCATTGGCAAGTCCATCTAAATTTGGGGTTTCAACTTCTCCTCCAAATGATGCCATATCAGAAAAACCCATATCATCGATAATAATAGTAACGAAATTAGGTTTGTTATCAGTATTAGGTATAGTTTCAGCAATGGCTTGTTGTAATGGACTTACAAGAGCTATGGCTGAAGTAGCACATATCGTAGCAATAGTTTTTTTAAAATTCATAGTGACTTTATTTACTCCAAAATATTAGTTAGATAATGATTATTGATAATTTTGCTTATACAACATTGCAAATTTCTTTAAATGTTGATCTGCTTGTTTAAAAAATACTTTATACGATTGGCAAAAATGATTATGGCCTTTATCTCTTGGATCATGAAGACGATCTTTTATACAGCCTCCATAACATAAATGCAACCATTGACATTGCTGACATTCAGTTCCAAAATCAGCTTTACGTTGACCAAATGCAGTATGAGCAGTTGAATTAAAGGCATCTGTTAATGAAATATCATGTAAATTTCCAAGTTTAGTATCTTCTGCTACTAAAAAATCGCAAGAAAATAAGTCACCATTATGTTCAACTACTAGATAATCATTACAATTTTTATGTAAAGCACAATGGTCTGGTTGCATACCAATATATATTTTAATTAATGAATCGAAAAATCGAATTGAAGTTTTTTGTTGGAGGCGATCAAAATCAAAGTCTTTTAGCCATATTTTAAATAGTTTACTCAGGAAATTACCATAATCTTTAGCATTTACTGAATAAGGTGCTGCAATATCAGGGTTATTTGGATTAATTTCTACTACTGGGCTAAACTGCATAAAATTAAATCCATTTTCCACTAAGAATTTATAAATTTTAAGCGGATATTTTACTGAATAATCATTAACAGTAGCTAAAATATTAACCGGCACATTATGTTCTAATAACATTTTAGCATTAGTAAATACTTGTTGGAAAGTTCCCCTACCTTGTGCATCTTTACGATAACGATCATGGATTTCTTCTGGGCCATCTAGCGAAATTCCAACTAAAAAATTTTCTTCAAGTAAAAAATCTGCCCAAGCTTCATCCAATAACATACCATGAGTTTGCAATGCGTTGGAATATTTTTTACCATACGATTTTTGGATAGCGACTACTTTTTGAAAAAACTCTAAACCTAATATTGTTGGCTCACCACCTTGCCAAGTAAATGTAGGAAAATCAGAGCAAGTAAACATACCTTGGATCATCTTTTCTAAAGTAGCATCACTCATTTTATGAGTCGAAGGTTGACCATTATATAGATTGTGCTTATCCAGATAAAAACAATATTCACAACGTAAATTACAAAATGAACCGATTGGTTTGACTATTATACTACGCAGTTGGCGAGCGTTCAATTTTGGCTAATTCCTAATAATTACATC
>DRQV01000194.1 GCA_011371325.1 Thioploca sp. | reverse complement strand
TAGCCATACCTAAACCTTTATCAAGCCATTTATTCCAATTTTCTTCCTTAGCACGCAAATCCCAATTTAGTTCTTCTCCATTATAAGCACCAGCAGAAATAATTTTACCATTTTCTATAATGGCAACGCCTTTTGGTGTATCATCACCAATAAATCCATAACCAATATTAGTACTAAAGTTAATTTTAGCAAGTGCATCAGAAAGTTCTGGTTCTTTGTTCCATTCTTCCATGTATGTTTTCATCCAAGCATCTGAAAATAAATCTGCCATAAATATACCTTAATTTTAGAGTTGAAATATAAATTCTGTTACAGAAACTAATTTAAATTATTTAGAATTAGTTTGTGTAACTTCAATTACTTTAAAGAAATATCAAATATTTTTAGTAGATATCTTCTTTAGGGTAAAGGAAAATAGAAAAATAGTCCAGTTCACTACTAAATTTTTCAACCTTAATTATAGTAACTGTTATCAATATAATTTAGGTCTTAATTGAAAAAACTCAATATAAGCAAATGCTAATATTTAATATCTAGTTAATTTAATTAGCTTAATCTTAAAATTTTAATGAAAATTTATCTAGTAAAATATTATTTCACATTTAAAAAATATTTTAGCAAAATTTATTATTCAATAATTAGTATATTTTATAATTTTCTAAAGGCCAACGTGGATGAGCAGAAAATTCCAAAGATTCACATTGTCCTTGCATAAGATGCCAAGCACCAGCATAAGCTATCATTGCTCCATTATCGGTGCAAAATATTGAACGTGGATAAAATAGTTTTATTCCTATTTGTTCAGTAAATATAGCCATACATTCACGCAACCGTTGATTGGCTCCAACTCCACCTGCGATTACCAAGCTATCTAAATTAGTTTGTTTAATAGCTCTCTTACATTTGATAATCAGAGTATCGATTACTGCATCCTCAAAAGCTCTGGCAATATCTGCTTTTACCTGTTCATCTTTATATTTTTGACTCTGCCAAGTTGTCAATACCTGAGTTTTTAGACCACTAAAACTAAAGTTTAAACCTGATTGTTTAGTCATTGGCCGAGAAAAATGGAAAGTTTCTGGATTGCCTCGAGTTGCTAATTTTGCTAATGCTGGGCCGCCAGGATAACCTAAACCCAATAATTTTGCAGTTTTATCAAAAGCTTCACCAGCTGCATCATCGACTGATTCACCCAATAAAGAATATTGGCCCATAGCAGTTACTTGTATTAATTGAGTATGTCCACCGGAAACTAACAGTGTTAAAAATGGAAAGCTTGGAACTGATGATTCTAACATTGTGGCAAGTAAATGACCTTCTAAATGATGTACTCCAATAGCAGGAATTTGCCAAGCCCAAGCCAAACTACGTCCTACAGTAGCTCCAACTAGTAATGCTCCTATCAAACCTGGGCCAGCAGTATATGCAATACCATTTATGTCATTTGGTTTAATATTAATCTTAGTTATCAACTGTTTGATTAATGGAATTAATTTACGTACATGATCACGAGAAGCTAATTCAGGTACTACACCACCATATTTGGCATGTAGTTCAACTTGGCTATATAATTCATGGCCTAATAACCCCTGTTTTGAATCATAAATTGCCACTCCAGTTTCATCACAAGAGGTTTCTATCCCTAGAATTAACATACTTTTCTCATTTGCTCTATAGTTTTTATTGGTAAAATTTGTGGTTGATGATTAGTGAAATTGATTACTCCAATTTTAATATTACCAGCACATAGTATTTCAGAATTACGTAAAACTTGATGTTCCATAATTAAACTAACTTTACCTAATTTAGTTATTTTAACTGTTACATCTAATAAATCATTAAAAAAGGCTGGTTTAATATACTCAACTGTAAATTTTCTGGCTACAAATATTAGGTTATATTCTTGTTTTAGTAGGGTTTGTTCTATACCTAAATAGCGTAATAATTCAGTGCGAGCTCGTTCCATAAATTTTAAATAGTTCGTATGGTAAACTACACCTGTACCATCAGTGTCCTCATGATATACTCTAACTGGCCAAATAAATTTATTCATAGTTTTTTATAATCGTTATATTAATAAATATGTAGACAAAGTTTTTATTTTTAATATTCAACTTCATTATTCAACCATATACCAAAATGCTTCCAAGCTAATTTAGTTGCAACTCTACCTCTGGGAGTACGCATTAAGAAGCCTTGCTGTAGTAAAAATGGTTCTATCACTTCTTCTATTGTGCCACGTTCTTCTCCAATAATAGCAGCTAAAGTTTCCACTCCTACTGGGCCACCATTAAACTTCTCTATAATAGCTAATAATAGCTTGCGATCCATAATATCTAAACCGTGGCTATCAACATCAAGCAGATTTAATGCTACTTGAGCTGTTGTACGAGTAATCAAACCATTAGAACGAACTTGAGCATAATCTCGAACTCGACGTAATAAACGGTTGGCAATACGAGGAGTTCCCCTAGAACGAGTGGCTAATTCCATAGCTCCATCAGCTTCTATAGACACATTTAAGATTTTAGCGGAACGTTTGATAATAATTGCTAAATCTTTACTGGAATAAAATTCTAAACGTTGAGTAATTCCAAATCGATCTCGCAAAGGTGAAGTTAATAAACCAGCTCTAGTAGTAGCTCCAACTAAAGTAAATGTTGGTAAATCTAATTTTATCGAACGAGCAGCTGGCCCCTCACCAATCATAATATCTAATTGAAAATCTTCCATTGCTGGATATAAAATTTCTTCAACCACTGGATTAAGACGATGAATTTCATCAATAAATAATACATCATGAGGTTCAAGGTTAGTCAATAAAGCTGCTAAGTCACCAGCACGTTCTAATATAGGTCCTGATGTCTGTCTAATATTAACTCCCATTTCATTTGCAATTATTAATGATAAGGTAGTTTTACCAAGTCCAGGTGGGCCAAAAATCAGCAGATGGTCTAATGCTTCATTTCTGGATTTAGCTGCTGAAATAAAAATTTCCATTTGTTCACAAGTATGTGGTTGGCCAATATAATCTGCTAGATATTTAGGACGAATAGCTTGGTCAACAGCTTTATCTTCCGAATTTTCAGTAGTATTAATCAAACGATCTATTTCAATAGTCACAATTTAATCTATTGGTTTTAACACGGGATTATTAAACCAAATATTGCGGACTAATTTTCTAGTTAAATCAATCGGTATCAATATCATGGCAAATGTAATTATGTAAAACCATTCTACTGGTTGTAATGGCACTGTACGCAAGATTTCGCCACCAATGTAAATAAAAATAGTTTGAACAGTGAAAATTATCACAATTACTCCCAAGAATAATTTATTTTTTAAAATATGCTCAAATAGATTTAAACTCTCAGTGCGTGCATTGAAAGTATTGAAAGCGTGCATAAATACAAAAAAACCGAAGAAAGCGGTTAAAAATATGGCTTCTGCTTCCTTACTATTAATATCCATACCTCTGGAAAATAATTCTCGTACTGGTTCATAAGTCAAAAAAATCATACTAACCAATGCGGCTATCCCACCATTGATTAAGATTGAAGACCACATATCTTTGTTAATAAGTCGTTCATTTTTAGGAATTGGTTTTTCTAACATATATCTATCTAAAGCAGCTTCCCCGGCAAATGCTAATCCAGCTAATGTATCCATGATGATGTTAATCCACAATAATTGGGTCATGGTCAATGGCAAATTAAATCCAAAAAATGGCCCAAGAAAAGCTACTAAAATAGCTGATAAATTTACTGTTAATTGAAATATTAAGAATTTACGGATGGATTTAAATAAAGTTCGGCCATATAACATTGCGGTGGTAATGGAGGAAAAATTATCATCCAAAATTACAATATCACTGGACTCTTTGGTCATTTCCGTGCCACTTCCCATCGAAAATCCTACATCAGCATTTTTTACTGCTGGAGCATCATTAACTCCATCGCCAGTCATACCAACTACCCAATCCATTTCTTTAGCAATTTTAACTAATCTAGTTTTATCACTGGGATAAGCTCTAGCAATTATACTCAAATCTGGTAACATCTGTTTAAGTTCAGCATCGGATAATTGGGCTAATTCAGTAGAAGTGATAGCTTGATTAGCTGATTTACCAGAAAATAATCCAACATCAGTTCCAATTGCTTGAGCCGTTTCTTTGGCATCTCCAGTAATCATCACCACATGCACGCCAGCATCTTTAGCTATTTTCACTGAAGCATAGGAATTAGTGCGTAATGCGTCCCGCATGCCAAAGATACCTAACAAAGTTAAATCTTTAGCTAATTTTTTGTCCGCATTGATTGGAGTATCAGTAATTGCCACAGCTAACAAACGCATAGCCCGAGCTGATAAATTACTCATTTCTGTTTCCAAAGAACTAGTGTCAGTTAGAGTAACTTTATTTCCATTGCTATCTAAATATGAACTACAATTGGCTAATATTATTTCGGCAGCACCTTTAATCAAGGTTAAATCATACTCACCCTCAACTTGCATAGCAGAAAATTTACGGCTACTATTAAATGCTATAATGTCAACTATAGAAATTTCAGCTTCCTGTTTCAACAGTGGAGTTATGAAATGTAACATAGCTTGTTCAGTACGGTCTGCTCCCAATAATTTGGGATTTTGTGGATCAGTTAGATCAATAGAAGCACTGGTGTTATTCCGTAATGAAAATGCAACTAGCTGTTTTAAGCTTTCTGGGATTTTAGCCAATTGCTGATAATGTTTATTATCACCGGTTAGGAATTCTTCTACCACTAATTTACCTTGTGTCAAAGTTCCAGTTTTATCACTGAATAATACGGTTAAACTACCAGCTGTTTCAATTCCTAATAATTTACGTACTAATACTTTTACTGATAACAGTTTTTTCATATTTAAAG
>DRQV01000193.1 GCA_011371325.1 Thioploca sp. | reverse complement strand
TAAACTATACAGCCAAAGTAGTTGAATTATGTATGGAAAAAGCTGAGATTAAAACTATATTAACTTCCAAAAGATTTCTAAAAAAACTAGAGGAACGTGGGGTTGATATGACTCCATTGCAAGCCAAAGCTAAATTTATCTATTTGGAAGATGTTAAAGCTGGAATCTCTAAATTAAATCTATTACTCGGTTTATTAAAAGCCAAACTATTGCCAGTTGCAATCCTAAAAGCTTGCTATTTCCATAAAACTAAGTTGGAAGATACAGCAGCTATTTTATTTAGTAGTGGTAGTGAAGGAGTGCCAAAAGGAGTACAGTTAACTCATGCTAATATTATGATAAATATTAAACAAGTTATATCAATGTTAAATCCTCCTGATGATGAAGTAGTGTTAAATTCCTTGCCAATTTTTCATGCTTTTGGTTTAACGGTGACCACTTTTATGCCATTGATAGAAGGTATTCCAATGGTATGTCAACCTGATCCCACCGATGCCAAAACGATAGGTAGGTTAATTGCTCGTTATCAAGTTAGTATTCTAGTAGCTACTTCAACTTTTTTACGTATTTATACTAGAAACAAACGTTTACATCCTTTAATGTTTCAATCTTTGCGTTTAGTGATAGCTGGTGCGGAACGACTTAATCCAGATGTTCGCAGTGCTTTTAAAGAGAAATTTGGTAAGGATATTCATGAAGGTTATGGAGCTACTGAAACTGCCCCAGTTGCTTCCTGTAATATTCTTGATATTTTATTATCTCATTCTGGCGATGTGCAGGTTGGCAATAAAATCGGCACGGTTGGCTTACCAGTTCCAGGGACTACGGTAAAAATCGTTGACCCGAATAGTTTATCCGAATTACCAATTGGTGAAGCTGGTTTAATCTTGATTGGTGGACCACAAATAATGTTGGGTTATTTAAATGATTCTAAGAAAACGGAAGCTGTCTTACTAGAAAAAGATGGAATTCGTTGGTATAAAACTGGTGATAAAGGTAAGATAGATGTGGATGGTTACCTAACTATTTTAGATCGTTATTCTCGGTTTGCCAAGTTGGGTGGTGAGATGATTAGTTTAACAGCTATCGAAATTCAAATAACTAAAATTATCAATGATGAAGAGATAGAAATTTTAGCAGTTGCAATTCCAGATTCTAGTAAGGGTGAACAGATTGTATTAATGGTGGCTGGTGATATAGATTTGGTTAAATTAAAAAGTAATATTTTAAAAAGTGATATAAATTCATTAATGATTCCAAAACAGTATTTAGCAGTGAAAACTATACCTAAACTTGGCACTGGTAAAGCTGATTTTAGTGGAGCTAAAAATTTGGTATTGGAGATGGTTTGATTCATTGAATTTTAGGATTAAAAAGCATTAAAATTGGTTTTGATTGTAAATATTCAGACAATTTGTTATTTCGGGAATGGAGCTTCCCGAAACTTATATAATAGGAACTAAAATTGATATCGTAGATACAAAGCATGCCTTAGTTTTTACAAAAAAAATTTGTTTAACTTAGGTAAATCCTAATTCAAATAACAACTATATAGGGCACGTTGATATATTTTTCATAATTTAATTATCAGTTCCACTATTCATATTTAATCCTTTTTGGATTATCACATATAAATCTATTTAGTAAGGTTTTTTACCAGAAATGTTACCATATGGTGAATAATTACAAACCCATACTTGCACTCTCCCGTCACAACTAGCTTTACCACAGCCAACTGCTTTTGTAGTATTCCAAACTACTTGGGTATAATGGCCACAAACTTTGCCAGTTTTACAAGTATTAGTTTTATAATTATAATCTGAAACTTCTTCACCCCAAGCATTAACTACATCTTTAGTGGTAGGATTGAATCCTTTTGAGTAATAAATATTTTCTCCAAAATCCCCACGCTTAGGATTATGTTCCATTTTACAACCATTATTTTTCTTCAGGCTATTAGCCCATTTTTGAGCTACTTTAGCAGCTTCAGATGACCATTTTAAATTAGATACTCCAACTTTTTTTCGCCATACATTATGAGCTTTGATAATACCAGTAAATTCTTTAGGTTCAGTTGAACTATTTTTGGAGTTACTAGTATTCTTGGAGTTACTAGTATTCTTGGAGTTACTAGTATTCTTGGAATTACCAGTATTCTTGGAATTACCAGTATTCTTGGAATTACCAGTATTCTTGGAGTTACCAGTATTCTTGGAATTACTAGTATTCTTGGAGTTACCAGTATTCTTATTTACAGTTGGTTGTTCAAGAACGCCATAATCAGATAATCTGAATAATATTTCACCATCTTTCGTTACTGAATGAAATTTCATCTCAGCCCATAAAAACATAGTTTTGCCTTTATTTTCATAATGCACAATTGGAATACTTAAATCTAGTTTTTGCGATAAAACTGGTATAGAATTTTCTTCTATAGCGGCATTTACAAAGTTTGCATAACAAAATAGGCCAATTGCCATATACAGTTTATTTTTCATAATCCTACCTTATAAGTTGTTAAAAATATATGTATTTCCAAATTCAACAAATTACAGAAATACAAATAATATTACACAAAAAGCAATCACTATTTCTTTGAAATAATTGGAGAGGTTAAATTTTCAACTGCAATCATTTCGGCTTTCTCAACCAATTTATGTGTGGCTTGATAAATGGTGTATTTGAGATTGGACTTGGTCATTATTTTAATTTATTTCTGCCTAAATTATTTTTAATAATATTAAGTTTTTTATTAAAAGTTCAACTTCTTTCCCAAAAACTATTGCAACTGATTCTTTATTTGGTTTTTCATATATCATCGAATACCTCCTAAAGATAAGCATTCAGTATCGCTTAAATAGCAGAAAACAAATAACAACGGTGGAATTTTACTTTAACCATCAATTTTAGAAATAATGCCAACAGAGCATTGTCTTAATTGTTTGAGTGTGTTAACATTGTTCATGGTGATTACCTGATTTATATATTTAAACAGATTTAGTTGTCAGTTTATATATGCTATCATGTAATCGCTTTTATTTTCAAGG
>DRQV01000192.1 GCA_011371325.1 Thioploca sp. | reverse complement strand
AATAATTCATGATGAATTAGATTTTTTGCCTGGAACAATACGATTAAAAAAAGGTGGTGGCGATGGCAAACATAATGGATTAAAAAGTATTATTTCTCATCTTGGGAGTAATAATTTTTTACGATTACGCATTGGAATTGGGCATCCTGGCCAAGGAAATAATGTTAGCAATTATGTGCTAAATAGTCCTACTCGTGATGAACAGATTGAAATTGCTGCTAAGATGGATTTAGTTTTACAAATTATTCCTTTGATCGTTGAAGAGCAATTAGAAAAAGCTATGCAGCAATTACATAGTTCCTAAAATTAATTATTTTTAAATAATACTTATGAATAACATACAACATCTTGTTGCAGGCATAAAAATTGGTACAGCTTGCACAGGATTAAAATCAACTGATGATTTAACCATATTTGAATTAGCCACTCAAAGTACTTGTGTGGGAGTATTTACCCAAAATGCTTTTTGTGCAGCTCCAGTAACTATTTCTAAACAAAATTTAGCTGCTACTTCACCTCGCTTTTTATTGATAAATTCTGGCAATGCCAATGCTGGTCGTGGGGAAAGTGGTTTACAAGATGCAATGACCTGTTGTGAAAAATTAGCACAGACTAGCAATTGTAAAGCTAATGAAATTTTACCTTTTTCTACTGGAGTTATCGGTGAACCATTACCTACTGAGAAAATTTGTGCAACAATACCAACCGCATTAGAAAACTTAATAGAAGATGGTTGGCAACAAGCGGCAAATTCTATCAGAACCACTGATACAGTTGATAAAATAGCATCTATCCAACTTAATATTGATGATAAAATAGTTACAATTACCGGGATAGCTAAAGGTTCTGGAATGATTAGACCAAATATGGCAACCATGTTAGCTTTTATCGCTACTGACGCTGATATACCGAAAGATATATTGCAAAATTGTCTTAACCAAGCGGTTGAACAAAGTTTTAATCGGATAACTATTGATGGTGATACTTCAACCAATGATTCTTGTATACTAATTGCTACTGGTCATAGTAAACAAACGATTGATAATATTGAGCATACAAATTACAAACAATTTTGCCAAGCTGTCACTGATATTTGTACTCGATTAGCTCTAGCAATTGTGCGTGATGGAGAAGGAGCTACAAAATTTATCACTATTGTTGTAGAACAAGGCAATTCATCTAAAGAATGTTTGGAAGTAGCTTATACTGTCGCTCATTCACCTTTAGTTAAAACAGCTTTCTTCGCTAGTGATGCTAATTGGGGACGTATTTTAGCTGCAATTGGTAGAGCAGAAATAACCAATCTTAATACTAATATTATCCAGATTTATTTAAATGATATTTGTATAGTTAAAAATGGCGAATTAGCAGATACTTATACTGAAGAAGCTGGTAGTAAAGTTATGCAGGAAACTGATATTTCAGTACGCATTTTATTGGGACGTGGAGAGCAGCAAGAGAAAGTATTTACCTGTGATTTATCCCATGAATATATACAAATTAATGCAGAATATCGTACTTAGATTATAGATCAAAAATATGCTTCCATTACATGTTGTTGTTGGTGTAATTTACAATTCTCAAGATGAAGTTTTAATAACTCGTCGCTTAAAACATATTCATCAAGGCGATTTATGGGAATTTCCAGGTGGTAAAGTAGAATCAGGAGAAACAGCTTTAGAAGCTTTAAACCGAGAATTACAAGAAGAAATTGATGTTACAGTTCAACAAACTAGACCTTTAATTCGTATTACCCATGCCTATCCAGAGCAAACAATTTTATTAGATGTATGGCAAATTGAAAAATGGCAAGGCAAACCTTATGGATGTGAAGGGCAAAAAATGGTATGGTGTCCTTTAAACAATCTACTAAATAAACGATTTCCAGTAGCTAATATACCGATAATCACAGCGATTAAATTACCAAATAAATATTTAATTACTCCCGAACCACGAGATAAAAAGTTCTTTTATCAATTAGAAAATTGTTTAGATTCTGGAATTAAATTAGTCCAATTACGAGCTAAAGAATTATCAGAGCTTGCTTATTGTCACCATGCCGAACAAGCTTTAACTTTATGTGATCGTTATCAGGCAAAATTATTAGCCAATTCTAGCCTCGAAATAGCAATGTCAGTTGGCACAGATGGAGTACACTTAAATAGTAAACGTTTATTTGCAGATTTAGAAATACCCGGTAATTTATTGGTAGCAGCTTCTTGTCATTCATTGGCTGAAATTGAACAAGCTAATCAACTTAAGTTAGATTTTATCGTTGTTAGTCCTGTGCATACTACTGCCTCACATCCAGAATTATCTCCTTTGGGTTGGCAACAGCTTTTCCAATTAACCGAAACGGCTAATTGTCCAGTTTTTGCGTTAGGAGGTATGTTAATAACAGATATGGAAATTGCTATAGCACATGGAAGCCAAGGAATTGCAGCAATTAGTAGTTTATGGAAATAATAACTTTGTCAGATTTTATATAAATTTTACATTTTTAAATTGGCAAAGGCATTCACTATAAATTGTTGATATTTTAAATTTAACTCATAATTAAAAATTGCTATAAATAGGAGTAATTTATGATAACCAATATTAAATTAAAGTATAAATTAATTTTAATATTACTGTTGCCACTGATGGGCTGGTTATATTTTTCTATAGGATTGGTAACAAATAAGTTACAATTTAATAGTGAAATCAAAAATTCCGTTGAAATAACAGAGTTAGCAATTTTGCTCAGTGATATTGTACATGCAATCCAATTAGAACGAGGTTCTAGCAGTTTATTTTTTATCAAACAGCAGTTTAGCAATGAATTACAACAATATCAGACTAAAACTGATGCTAAAATTTTATTACTAACTGAATTTCTTAAAAAGTTTACCTTACATAATGCTAAATTTAAAATAGATTTAGATAAAATTTTAGAAAAATTAACTAACCTTGAATTGATTCGTGCCAATATTATTGCTTTAACTATATCACAATCAGAAGCAATCAAAAACTATAGTGCAATAAATAAATTAATCTTTGATTTTGTTATACATACCACTCATATTTCTAGTTATAAAGATGTCTTTCCATTGAAGATGGCCTATATTAATTTTTTACAGCTTAAAGAAAAAGCCGGCAAGGAACGAGCCTTATTGGTAGCTATTTCAGCCCAAAAAACTGTAAAACCACAACAATTACAAGAGTTAACAGAACTAATATCAGCTCAAAAATTTTACTTACAACACGATATTATGAGGTATTTAACTGCTTCTCAAATAGATTTTTTAGCTAATAAATTAGCATCCGCACAAGTAGAAGCTGCAAATAAAATTCGTGAAATAGTGATAAATTCATCGAAATTACCAGCTAAAATTGACTCTGAACAGTGGTTTAATATTCAAACTGGTAAAATTGAAGTTTTTAAAGAAATTGAAAATGTAATAGCTAATGATTTAATCAGTAAAGCTAAAACCAAATATGCTAATAATAATAGTGAACTATTTTATCTAATTTTAACAATAATTTTTAGCCTAAGCCTAGTTATCATATTTTTTGTGATTATTTTAAAAAGTACTACAACTCGTTTAAATCAGGCGGTAAAATTAGCTAAGTCTATAGCTGATTCTAATTTAAATAATCAAATAGCAACTGATCAAAAAGATGAAATAGGCCAACTATTACAAGCGTTTGATAGTATGCAAACCCAATTACGAGAACGAATTAAACAAAATAAATTAATAGCTGATAAAGCTATCCGAATTAATTTAGCTTTAGATAGAGCTACCACTAATATTTTGATTACTGATAATAATTACGACATTATTTATCTTAATGAAGCCGCTCAAGAAATATTTAATAAATATGAATCTATAATTCAAGCTAAAATTCCTCAATTTGATGCCAAACAAGTGCTAGGTTCTAATTTTAATTTATATCATCAAGAAAATTATCAATACAAACAGCAAGTACTGAAAGATATAAAAACAACCCATCGAGCCAAAATTACCATTGGTGATATTATTTTAGACCATATTATTACTGTAGTAACTAATGATAAAGAACAACTAGGAATCATTATTGAATTTACTGATCGTACTGTTGAAGTTGCAATTGAACAAGAAATTAACAAAGTTATTCAGGCAGCTTCAGTTGGTGATTTTAGACCTCGTATTAGTATGGCAAATAAAGAAGGTTTTTTTAATATATTTGCAACTAGTATTAATGAAATTATGGATTTTAATCAATCTGTAATTGAAGACCTTATACGGATTATTTCTGCATTGGCTGAAGGTGATTTAACTAAGAAGATAGAAAATGATTATGTTGGAGCATTTGATCAATTGAAACATGATATTAACTCTACAGTTACTAAATTAACAGAAGTTATTACAGCAATGTTGCAAACTGCTACAGTGGTCAATGGCGTGGCTGAGGAAATTTCTCAGAGTAATTTAAGCCTTAGCAAACGTACCGAATCGCAAGCTTCATCACTAGAAGAAACCGCAGCTAGTATTCAACAAATCACCGCAACTATCCAACAAAATGCTAATCATATTACTAAAGCTAATGAATTAGCGGAAAAGGCTAAACAAAAAGCTAAAGATGGTGGAGAAATCATTAATTCAACTATACAAGCAATGACTGAGATAAATAAAAGCAGTAAGAAAATATCTGATATAATTGGAGTTATTGATGAGATTGCTTTCCAAACAAATTTATTATCTTTAAATGCTGCTGTAGAAGCTGCCCATGCTGGAGAACAAGGGCGTGGTTTTGCAGTTGTAGCAGCCGAAGTAAGAAGTCTTGCTCAACGTAGTGCTACGGCAGCGAAAAAAATTAAAGTTTTAATTCAAGATAGTGCGACTAAAGTAAATGAAGGAACTAGATTAGTTAATCAATCAGGTGAAACTTTATGTAAGATTGTATCAGCTAGTAAAAAAGTTAATGATATTATCGCAAATATTGCTACTTCTACTAAAGAACAGACTTCTGGCATCCATCAAATAAATATGTCTATAGCTCAAATAGATGATATGACTCAACAAAATGCTGTTTTAGCTGAAGAAGTATCATCCACAGGTAATTTGATGAAAGAGCAGGCTAAAAAACTAGAAAGACAAGTAGCATTTTTTAATGTAGGTGATTTATCTAATCAAGTTATTAAAAAAATTATTGATATTCCTCCACTTCCAAACCCTAGTTTACCTTCAAATATTGAAAATGATGGAGATTGGGAAGATTTCTAATTTGTATAGATTATTTGTGGTATGGGTAGGGTAATCCATTGTGGCTACTCTATTTGAAAATACTGCCAATAGTTGACATTAATTTAAATTTAACAAACAACTAGATGAATTATATTTTTAATAAATTAAGCAGTTAGTTTACCAGTTAAATCCACCACTCGTGAAACCTCTTCTAAACTAGTTGTGCCTTCTAAAACTCGTCGAATACTATCTTGAACAAGGCTACGAAACCCTATAGATTTAGCATGTTTTCTAATATTATGAGTAGTAGCATGACTAGAGATTATATCTTGTAATGATTCATTAATCCGCAACAATTCCATCAATGCTATACGACCCTTATAACCACGTTGCTCACATAATTCGCATTTATGAGAACGATATAAAGTTATGTTTTCTGTAGGCAAATCTAATAATTGTCGATGAGTATCTGTAGGAGAATAGCTCTGTTTACAAGTAGGGCAAAGTTTGCGTACTAAACGTTGACCAATAATCCCAATAATATTTTCTGCTAAAATATCTGGTAAAATTCCAATATCCAACAAACGTGGAATAGCTCCAATTGCAGAATTAGTATGTAGAGTAGAATATACCTGATGACCAGTCATAGAAGCTCGAAATGCCATTTCTGCCGTATCATGATCTCTAATTTCTCCAACTAGAATTATATCTGGGTCTTGCCGCATCATAGAACGAATTCCATTAGCAAAATCTAATTTTACTGCTTCATTAATTGCTGTCTGTCTAACCAATCCCAATACATATTCAACAGGGTCTTCCAAAGTCATGATATTGATAGTTTCATTATTGAGATGTTTGAGAATGGAATATAATGTAGTAGTTTTACCGCTACCAGTTGGGCCAGTAAGCAAAATCACTCCTTCAGGCCGAGCTATCATCAATCTTAATTTTAATAAATCGTCCTCTATTAAGCCAAGTTTATCCAAAGCCATGATGCCATGTTTACTATCCAAAATACGCAAAACAATATTTTCGCCATATACTGTTGGCTGTACTGAAACCCGGAAATCAATATGCCTTCCAGCTAATCGTAATGACATTCTGCCATCTTGTGAAATACGAGTTTCGGCAATATTTAAATCTGTCATAACTTTAAGTCGTACTGAAATAGCTGACCAATAATCCTTGTGTAAACTACTAATTTGTTGTAAAACACCATCGATTCGATAACGAACTCGTAAAAAACTTTTTTCTGGTTCAAAATGAATATCTGAAGCTCCACGCTTCACTGCATCAGATAATAGAGCATCAACTAGTCTTATCAATGGCTGACTATACTCATCTCCAGTTACTGATAAACTTTTATAGTCAATTTCTCCAGTTTCAATTTCATGTAAAATTCCATCAATAGATAGGTCAAAACCATACCACTCATCAATAGCATTAATAATATCAGCTTCTCCAGCCATAACCGGTTCAATGCTAATATTTTTACCTAAGAAAGCGGTTAATTGATCTATTGCCAATACATTAAAAACATCAGCCATTGCAATTATTAGCTGGTTGTTATCAAAATTTATGGGGAGTATAGTATAACGATAGGCTAAATCTTTTGGAATTAATTGGATAGCTTCATGATTGATTTCTACTTTAGATAAATCAATATGTGATAAACCCAAAGTTTTACTTAATAAGTCACGAATCTTGGTTTCAGAAACAAAACCCAAATCAATGAGAATTTTTTCTAATGGAGCAGAACTTTTTTTCTGTTCAGTTTGAGCAATCTTTAATTGGTCTGAAGTAATAAAACCTTGAGAAATAAGTATTTCACTTAATCGATGATGGGACTTGGAATTCATTATAAACCTAATAACAATTGTTAATTCCTATTTTACAATAGTTCTTATATTTAAATCAGACATAATTTGTAACCTTTTTATATTTAACAAGTATTTTCTAAAAGAAATTGGTAACTTTAGTAATATGATTCAACTAGAAATTTTTATATAATACATCACTATAATGCCAAGTTATAACATATTATTTTTGAACAAGATTAAAAAATTATCAGGATTAAAATTTACAAATAGTTTTTAGAAATTTAATCTTGTTCAAGCCTCTTTTTAGTTAATAGCTTCAAAAGAAGTATAAAACTCTTGCATTCTTTGAGATTGCATTTCCAAATCATTACTTGTGAGATGATACACGAGCATAGGTTTGGGTGATAGCCTTCTTGACATGGTGTAAAAACGTACGCACCTCGGTAAGAATAGCTTACCCATAAATTCATTAACATAAAAAGTAATTTAGTTATTATTTACAATATTTCCTTTTAAAGATATAACAATTTCTTTGCGTATATCTTTAATACTAGGTTTTTCTTTATCGGAAAAAGGTAAAGGACGGCAAGCTTGCATTGCATACATACCTACTCTAGCTGTTAATAATCCATTGCCTAGACCTTGAGCTACCTGAGCTGACATAATTGATAATACTGATCCACCAACAATTTCTGCAACACTATCAGTAGCCATTTCACTAACACCAGCATAAATTAAACTTTGTATTACCGTGCTTATTAATTTAAAAGAACCAAAAAATCCTGGCTTTGCTCCATATAATTCAGCAATATCTCTAATCATTCGACTATTTCGCCATAAAGTTAGCACAGCATCTAATAAAGCAATTTGGCTGATCATTACCCATAAAGCAGTTTCTTTAGAACGTTTTGTAACAATTGCATAGGCTTGTTGATCCATATCTTTCAATATAAGATCAGAAAATAAGTTACATATTTCCTTATCATGATGACTGTCATTTATAGTTAAATAAAAATGTTCTAAACGAGTTTTAATATCTGGCCGATGTGCATAGAATTGAGTAATTTTATTAATATAGTGTATGGCGTTACCATAACCATCACTAGCTATTAATTGTTTTCCTTCTTGTTGTAATTTAGTAACATTTTGTAATCTGATAATTTTTTTATAAGAGTCCCAACTCAAAACTAAGGTTGCTCCGCTCATCACTACCACTAAAATAAAGAATATACTTCCTAACACATAACTATTTGCATATTGTTGGGCTATAAATTGATAAGTATTAACTATTAATAACAATAATAATAAGGTACTAAAAGCTCCGACTAACCATAACCAAGGAGAATAAGTTACGGTTTTAATCCCATTATTTTGGGTAATTTCTAAGTTATGAACTGGTAAAGTATTATCTATTTCTAGCTTAGAATCTTGCGGCAAAATTATTGGAGAGGCATAATCCAAGGTAATTGCAGCTTCTTCTTCAGCAATACTTTCTACATTATTTAAATCAAAAAAGATTGGTTTAGTCCAACTAGTCATTTAAAATTTATCTCCAAGCAAAAATTCTAGAACTCGATCTAATCGAATATGTGGTAATCCGCCACCATGTACATTTGCTAAACGTGGTGGTTTAAATTCAATAAAATTAAAACGCCCTTCTACCCAATCTTCTGGCATTGGGACTTCTATCGGCACTT